>JBARRC010000352.1:0-12223 GCA_049644045.1 Phycisphaerae bacterium | reverse complement strand
CGACAGAATGACACGATGCCACAAAACATGGTCACACCCGATGGGGCTTCTGTGGGTGCATGACACTCTAGGTGTCCTTTGGGTACGTGGGGCCTCGGGTTTCCCGGCCCTTGGTGGCATGGGCAAGCTCTGTTTTCGCGTCTCCGTACGAACTCCTCATGGGCGGACGTCCACCGGCCCCGGTTGCATAACACCTCATCCGCTTGCTCATGCCACCCCCCGCCGAAAGTGTCATGCACCCAGTAGGTGTTTCAGGATTCGTTCTCAGTGTCTTTATTCAGTTGGGACACCTTCGCTACGTCCGATCCAGCCAGATTTTGAAAGCGTCGGCGGAGTGTGGTCGGCCGAGAAAGTCCTTGAACAACTCGTCCGCCTTCTTCGACCCGCCCGGCTCGAGAACCGTCCTGCGGAAGCGGCGCGCGGTTTTCGTATTGAGCAGGCTGCCCATCCATCGGCGATGGCCGGAAAAAAGGTGATGCAGCAAACGGCCAAACTCGTGAAAGAGGGTCACGACCTCGTCATGCTTCATCAGGGAGACACCGTCCTTACTGTCGCGCGGGTTGGGGACATTGCAAACCAACACGCTTTGTGGCAGCCGCACATCAGCGATACCGGTGCGATAAGGAAAGTGAGCGGTGCGATCGTATTTGTTCTTGCGCGCGTACGGGTCGAGATAGAATCGCCCAATGCGTTTCTTTCCATCATAGACGTCCCATGCTGTGACTGTCTCATGCCAGAGGTTCAGTCCATGAACCCGCCGGTAGGTGATCCCGAACATCTTTTGTGTAAGTGTGAATAGCCCTTGCAGTACATCAGGGAAGTTGAAATAGGGACGAAGTGATTGTGGATCAAACGGATACTGCTCGCTCTTGACGAGTTGCTCGTAATAATTCTTCTCCCACTCTTCGATTTTGTTCGCTCCTGGGGAATCCTCATTGCTCTTGTCGACTCCTCCGCGACGGAAGTCCCGTAGAATCCTGTGAACCACGTACTGTGTCGCGCTGTCGGCACGGGACACATCCAGAGCGCGGAACGCATTGTGCAAATCGCGATCGAGCTTCAGTTCGGTGAGATACCTAATCATGGCCTGCTCGCCTTCCTCTGCCACTTCGCGCACGTGAGGATCCGGATGGATGCGCATAAATAGCTCACACCCCCATCGGGCTGCGTCGAGATGCATCATCATTTCGTTATGGGGTACGAGCGTGTTGTCAATCGTGCGGGGACCCTCCACTTCCAAGATGCGAGCACGATAGGTTTTCGCCCAGGCAAGATGCTCTTGCGTATCGTTGTCAAGCTCCGCCGCACTGCGGTCGAGGGGGGTTGCGCTTAACATCCACTTTGACTGTGAGACATGGTGGACTGTACCATCCGATACACAACTTACTATAAACATCAAACCCAATGCCGGTAGTGACTTTGTATTGATGATCTTCATGATGAACCCTCTTCTATGTCGGGAATCCACCCAGGGCGTCCCAGATGAGCGTCTTGAAGTTGAAGGCGGCGTGGATCGCAATCGGCGGCAGCAGCGATCCCGTTCGCTCGTACGCATATCCGATCAGCAACCCGAGCACGGCCAGCGCGCCGACAGCATGCGGCTGCGATAAATGAACGGCTCCAAATGCCAGCGAAGCCAGGCCGATGGCCAGCCACCGATTGCGCACCAGCCTGATGAGGAACGTCTGCAACAGTCCCCGAAAGAAGAATTCCTCCGCGACGGGTGCAATAACGATGGCACCGGTCCAAAGCATGACGACAATCCCGATCGGCTGCGTTCGCTCCTGCAATGCCTTGATGGTCGGATGAGGGGTGAACTCGTGATCGGGTGCGAAATAAAGCGTAATGTTTATAGCTGCGTCACGAATGACCGGGCATAACCCGATGGCTGCGATGGTCAATACCAGTGTGATGGCGATCCACGACACGGACCGTGCGCCCTCATCGCCGAGGCAGAACCGACGAACACCGCCTTCAAACCGGGTTGCGGCCACAACCAGACAAGCACCCAGCCCAGCAAGTTGGGCGCCGCTGCCCACGAACATGGTTGCGAGCACACTCTCGGTATGACCGGCTGCAAGTTGAACGATACCTGAGATTGCAACCGCCGTGGTCAAATAGACCAGGATCGTCAGCATCAAAGCGTCTTCACGGAGTTGATTCGGACGCTCCGGAGCATTGGCGAGCGGGTCGCGTCTACGCCGGACCGCCCACCACGCGCCGGCCCCGACAACGAGTGCTAACGCCCCATAGGACAAGATCTGATCTATCGCGGACAGAGCGTGCTGCGCCCGGTTGGGATCGCAATCGACCCCGGTCTGGGCCATGATGTCCGAAACAATCATAGGCGCCGTCCGACGTAAAGCTGCATCATCCACCTCATAAGAGTCTCCTGCTCAGCTCCCTGAGTTCGACTTCTGCCGTTCACTTCGAGTTGATTCTTCAAGACCGCACCCTTTCCTCGAGTCGAATTATGGATCGCAACGCGAGCAGGTCAACAACTCCACATGTGCGCGAGGCCGCCCGGGAAATAATCGGGACAAGTCCAGTCTCTTGCCTCGTCGGCGTCGTTGTGGCGTGATCGGGTTCGATTTCCCTTGCTGATACTCGGGGCTTTGATCAGGGTGGGGACCGCGGCTTTTTTCTCGGTCCTTTTTTATTGCAGGGAATCCCCGGCTTGTCGGGTCGTGCTGATACATTTATCATGGTATGCGAGGTTATCGCACCTGATCGACTAGTGCTCTGTTACACCTGGACTGAGGGGTGGCATGCCCAAGCCCGTCGAAGACGGGCGCCGGCATGTTCAGCACTGCCAAGAGGCATCCCCGGTGCATGGCGGCGCTGCGCTTGGCCATGCCACCCACCCCTCAAAGGAGGAGTAGGAGTACTAGTTGCGCAGCCAGGGACCGCATGAAGCAGCGGGTCATCATCCTCGGATCAACCGGCTCCATCGGGCGAAACACTCTCGACGTCCTCTCGGAACTCCAGGACGAATGGGAGATCGTCGGGTTGGCGGCGGGTTCGCGCGCCCACGAACTGGCGGCGCAGGCCAATCGCTTTCGTCCCACGGCCGTCGCGATTGCCGAGGCCGATCGTGCGAGCGACTTGACCGCCGTTATGAACTACCGCCCCGACGTATTCTGCGGGCCCGACGCGCTCGTCAACCTGGTCGATAAGGTACCGTGCGATTGCGTTGTCTGTGCCGTCGTCGGGGCGAACAGCCTGGCAGCCACGTTGCGAGCGGCTCAACTCGGGCGGCGCATCGCCCTGGCGAACAAAGAGGCCCTGGTCGTGGCCGGCTCGCTGCTCATGCCGCTGGCTGAGCGCACCGGGGCGACGATCATCCCCATCGACAGCGAGCACTCGGCGATTTTCCAGGCCATGCGGGCAGGACGGAGGGCTGAGGTCCGAAAAGTGTACCTCACCGCCTCCGGAGGCCCGTTTCGCACCTGGAGCGACGAAGCGATGGACAACATCACGGTCGAGGATGCGCTTCACCACCCGACCTGGAACATGGGTCCGAAAATCACGATCGACTCGGCCACCATGATGAACAAGGCGATGGAGATCGTCGAGGCCCGATGGCTTTTTGACCTGAAACCCGAACAGATCGCAGTGGTCATCCACCCGGAGTCGATCATACACTCATTGGTGGAGTTTTGTGACGGTTCGCTGATCGCCCAGCTTGGTACGCCCGATATGCGTACACCGATTCAGTATGCCCTAACATATCCCGGGCGGCGGTCGTGCCCCTCGGAGCAGTTGGATCTTTTCAAGATCCGCCGGCTCGACCTTTACCCGCCGGACCAGCAGCGTTTTCCCGCGTTGCGGCTGGGCTATGAAGTGGCCGAGCGGGGGGGGACCTGCGGTGCGGTGCTCAATGCGGCCAACGAAGCGGCGGTCGCACTGTTCCGCGACGCCGTTATCCAGTACCGTGACATTGCTCAGTACACCGAGCGGGCATTGGCGGAACACGAATTCAAAACGTCGCCCATTCTCGATGATCTACTGGCTGCGGATCGGTGGGCACGAGAAGAGGTAGTTCGATGCACGGCGTAGTGAACCAGCCGGATACATTCCTCATCGCCCAGGCAGCGCTTTTGGGCCTGTGGCAGGGCGCGTGGCCCTACCTGCTCATGTTGCTGGGCTTCTCTCTGATCGTGTTCGTCCATGAGCTCGGCCACTTCGCCGTCGCCAAATGGGCAGGCGTCAGGGTGGAGAAGTTCGCGGTCGGCTTCGGGCGCGAACTGTTCGGGGTGACCAGGGGTGAGACCCGCTATTCGTTCAACATCCTCCCGCTGGGCGGCTATGTAAAGATGCTCGGACAGGAGGATTTCGACGACAAGGCCAACGAGCTCAAGTTCAAGGACGATCCACGGTCGTTCATCAACAAATCCATTGAGCGGCGTGCGGCGATCGTGTCGGCCGGCGTGGTAATGAACGTCCTGTTCGCCTGCCTGCTGTTCATGATCGTCTTTATGATCGGCATGGAAGCGAGGGGGACGCGGATCGCCTTCGTCGAGCCCGATAGCCCGGCTGAGCGCGCCGGTCTGCTCCCCGGCGACGAAATCAAGAAGATCAACAACGAGACAATCCTCGAATTCCAGGAGGTCTTTACGGCGGTTATGCTCGCCCCGCTTCACGAACCGCTCGAGTTCGTGGTCCAACGCGACGGCAAGCTCAAACACTTCTCCGTCAAGCCGGAGTACCTGCTTTCTGAAAGCACTCGGCAAGCCCGGCGTCAGATCGTTGGGATCGCGTCCGGGGTGACGCGTGAGATTTCGGCGGTCGGCCCTGAGATCGATCAATCGTTGCCCAATAGCCCTCGTGTGGGTGACATCATCGTCGAGGTCGACGGTGGTGCGGTCACCGATGACAACGCCAGCGAGGTGATCAATACGCTGGTCTACGCCAAGGGTGATGTCTACGTCGAGCGGCAGGACCCTGACAACCCCGAGGCCCCGCTGCAACGGGTCAGAGTGGACATCCCGCCGATCCTGACGATCTACCCCAGCGACACCAACGGCGAGAGCAGCATCAACGTGCTCGGGCTCACACCGCTGCTGCGGTTCGACTCGGTCGATCCCAGGGGCCGGGCGTATCTGGCCGGTATCGAGGTCGGCGATACGGTGCTGAGCTGGGACGACGTCTCGTATCCGAGCAAGGCGACGATCGCCCGCGCCATCCGGGAGTGCCCCGAGCGCGACATCCACTTCAAGATCCGAAAACGCGATGGAAAACTCGTGCAAGGGTTCGTATGCCCCAAGCGCCACCGGCGCGGGCCGGCCACCATCCAGGCCATCCTGAAATCAATCGAACCGGAAGAGCGACCCGAAAACGAACCGCGCGCGCGGTTTGTCGATGTTCGCCGGTTCGGTCGCGCGGATCGTGCTGGGATCGAAGTGGGTGACATGATCTTGTCTTGCATGGGAAAGCAGAACCCCACCGCAATCGACATCAGGATTGCAATCCGGACCAACGCCGGACGGGACATACCGATCACGGTCCGAAAGGCCGATGGGCGAACGCTGACGACTCGGGTACGGCCCGAACGGTCCGGGTCAATCGACGCGAGTTATACGCTTGTCGCGGACGATCTGCTGCGCATTGGGGATATTGTTCCAACGGTCAATGGCCGGCCGAGTCCTGCGGCCCAATCCGGCCTTGAACCCGGATCGTTGATCACGGCTGTCAACGGTCAACCCGTGTCGCGGTGGCGCGGTTTGATCGACGCGTTCTGCGCCCACGCCGGAACAATGGTCGAGTTGGCGTATCTGGATCCTGCCGACCAGCAGCGCGTCGCTTCATTCTCCGTGCCACACTCGTTGCGCACCCTTCTCGGCGTCGGATCCGAGGCACGGATCCTCAGTATCGACGGGCGTAAGACGGTGATGGCGGAGACGAGGAAGGGACACCGGGGAAAGGTCACCGTGGGCTATCGCAAGGGCACACAGGCCGTTCTCACGGAACTCGTCGGGCGAACGGACGTACCGGTCGAATATCGCGAGAACCCGCTCGGCGAGATCAAGACCCGGTTCATCGATGTCACGGCGGATATGGTCGATCCGTGGCTCGGCCGCATCGCCTTCGCTCCGAACATCACGGTCGCCCAGGAAATGAAACTGCTCAAGGGCGAGAATGTGCTCGACGCCGTATGGATCGGCCTCCACAAGACCTACTACTTCATCCTGATTGTCTACAAAACGATGGAGCGCATGATCTTCTCGCGCAGCGTTGGCATTGAGAGCATCTCCGGTCCGCTCGGGATCATCGACCTTGGGGGAAAGATCGCGCGCACGGGTCTGGTCGAGTTCATCTTCTTCATGGCCATCATTTCAGCGAATCTGGCCGTGATCAACTTCCTGCCGCTCCCGATCGTCGACGGGGGTCTGATGGTGTTTTTGATCATCGAAAAGATCAAGGGCAGCCCGGTCAGCCTGCGTGTGCAGGTCGCCACGCAGGTAATCGGACTGTTCCTGCTCATCGGCATGGCCCTGCTCATCACGTTCAACGACGCGATGCGGATGTGGGGTTGAGTCACCCGCCGATAACGTGTCCGACCGGACAACTACACGGGATCGTTTCCGCTGACACGCAATGTATCGTAAGTAATAAGTAATCAGGCAGAAGGTGGGTCGATGACCTACCATACGTTGCTTTGCGCTGTCCACGGGCAAGCACCGCCACGGAGCCGTACGATGGAAACTCTCGAAATCTGTCGGCTGACTGAAGAAGCGATCGCCAGGATACTGGCTGACCGCAGACCTCACCTTCCGGAACCGAAGGGGAAAGGGAGACGGGCGGCGCCGCGCTGGCCCTTCCCTGGAACCGTTGAGCTGTGGATACCGGAAGCGGACGGCCTGGAGCGATACGCCCTGGCAACGTCTCTCAACCTTAGCCTTGACGGTACCGGCATTCGCTGTGACGAGCCACTATCACCCGGTCTCGAGCTGGCGATCGCCATTCATGAGCCCGAAATGAGCTTCCACGGGCACGCCGTGGTGCGCCACTGCAATGAGATTGAAGGGGATTACCTGATCGGCCTGCAATTCCTCTTCGACTCGTGACCGACTGGAAAGTCGGTCCCACAGGTCTCATTCGACGCTCTAACGCTTCGAGAACTGGAACCGCCGCCGCGCACCGCGCTGGCCATACTTCTTACGCTCCACCTTCCGCGGATCGCGCGTCAGCAGGTTATGCTCTTTCAACTTGGGCATGTGGTCGGGGTTGTACTTCGCCAGCGCCCGGGCGAGGCCTAAGATCACGGCGCCGCTCTGGCCGCTGATCCCGCCACCACCCACATTAACGAAGACGTCGATTAATTTGCCGGTCTCGGTCACCTCGAGCGGCGTGCGCACCGCCTGCTGATCCTTGCCCAGCAGAAAGTACTTGTCCACCTCCCGCTTGTTCACGAGGAACTTCCCCTCGCCGGGACGAATGCGAACCCGGGCCACCGCCGTCTTGCGACGTCCCGTACCCCAAATATACGGACTCCCCGCGGAGCCCGCCTTGTCACCCACCTCTGCTGTGACGACCGGTGTCACCGGCGGTGTCGAATCGTCCGACGGCGACTCGGGCGTGGGGGTAGGTTCCTCCGTCATGATCCAATATCTCCGTAAACAAGTGTGGTTCCATCACAGGCCCTAAGCCAGCGGTGCGGGCTGCTGCGCCGCGTGCGGGTGCTTGTCCGACGCATAGACCTTCAGCTTCGTGAGCATCGTGCGGCCGAGGGCATTCTTAGGCAGCATCCGCCGAACCGCCTCCCGGATGATCCGATCGGGGTGACGCTCCAACATTCGCTTGTAGGGGGTCTCGCTGTACCCGCCCGGATGGTACGAATACCGGGGGTACACCATGGTGTCCGCCTTCCGACCCGTCACGCTGATCTTGTGGGCGTTGGTCACGACGATGAAATCGCCGGTATCAACGTGCGCGGTATAGGTCGGCTTGTGCTTGCCCATCAAGATCGTGGCGATCTTCGTGGCCAATCGACCGAGTATCTGATCGGTCGCGTCCACGACGTACCACTTTTGCTCGACCTCACCCGGTTTGGCCAGGAAGCTTCCTAACTTACGCTTTGACATACGTTTACACTCGAACCCATCCAGGTCGAATCACAAGGAATACGACAGTGTACCGAGATTTCACCGCTCGTCAAGCCCGAGCATCATAGATGCCCGAAGAGCAACTCGATCGCCCACCTGAGGGGTGGATTCATGAACCGAGCCCGGAACGTGAGCGACGGGTCGAGATCGCGCTTGGGATCCATGCCACGTGCTTCGCCTGACGGTTGTGGTTACTGGCATGCGCCTCCGTAAGCGACGTTCTCGCCCGCGCGAGCGGCCTTGCACGGATTCAGATAGGTCTCGCCGTTACATCCGCACACGGGGCCCAAGACGTCCTGGCAGATCTCGGGACGCTCCGCGCACTTTCCGAAGCCTGCGCAATCTCCGACGGCCTTAAGGCAATACTCGCCCAGAAAGCAATCATCATTGCTGATGCAAAACATCGGCAAACATTCGCCGGGGTAGTCCACGCTCATCCCCGCCAGGGCGGCGTAGCAATCGTTCGAGTAGGTGATACCGTCACAACCGCAAACCGGATCCCACTCGGGCGGACAGGCCACCGGCCGGGACAGGCAGACGCCGGTCTCGGCCGCGCACACGTGGAAGAAGCAGTACTCGTCCTTGTCGCACTCGAGGTTTGACCAGCAGTACGCGTCCTCACACTCGCCCCAGTGGTGAATACTCCATCCGAACGCGGCCGCAAAACAATCGTTGGCGTAGGTGTTGGCATCGCAACCGCAAACGGGGTCCCACAGACGGGGGCAGAATTCGTGGTCCGGACGGGTCTGACACAGGCCATCGCCGTCGCAGTCGCCGACGGCCTTGGCGCAGTACTCACCCACGGTGCAATCGCCGGTATTCTTGCAGGGCGTGCATGCCGGTAAAGGCCCTGTAAAGCTCGCCTGGAGCAAGGCGTAGTCCTCGAGGTCGACATCGCAGTCCTGGTCGATGTCGCCTACAGGACGTCCTTCCTCGTCCACCGGCGTTCCGAATGGCGTGTTGCAGCAGACATCGATCGAATCATCCACGCCGTCTCCATCCGAATCCCACGCGATTGCGATGGTGGCCGGCCAAAGCGTCGTAAGCGTAAATGCGGCAAGCAGAGACGTTCTTGCAAACATCGGGTCACCTCCTCGTGTTAGTTGACGTGTTCGATATACCCCCTGGCGCGACCGAGCCCCGTGGGCTGAATGCGCCCCGTTTCACGATTATACCCTGATGCAAGTGTCGTTAAAAACCTTTAAGGGGCGTTTTGTCGTCGTTAAACAGCGCCCCATGTGTTTTGGTGCGGTGTCGACTGGTGTTCCCACGCCCGCTTGGCGATGCTACAATCCCTCCACGTGATTCGGCTGTACTAAGGAGAATGATTATGGCTGACAGTATTTACAAGGTTATTGACCTGGTAGGGACAAGTGAGAATTCCTGGGAGGAAGCTGCCAAGTTGGCTGTGGAGACCGCCGGCAAGACGCTCAAGAACTTGAGAATCGCGGAGATCGGCAAACTGGACATGAAGGTTGAGGATGGGAAAGTCGTTGCTTACCGCGCCAGAGTGAGTCTGTCCTTCAAGTATGAATGAGCGATCGAATACCTGAGACGGACCATGGCGGCGCCGGTTCCCGGCTGATGTTGTAGCTGGTTTGTCACGTAATGGGTTTCGATCGCACTAAAGGGGCCGCCTTTCTCAGTCCCGTAGGGACGGAAGAATCTAGCCCAGGGCGCGAGCCCTGGGTCAGGTGCGCCGACGGGTTTTACAGGCCCCGTAGGGGCGGAAGACACCTTGTTCTACCGCCCCTACGGGGCTGAATTCGATCAGTCGCCCCATCTCCCAGGGCTGGCGCCCTGGGCTATTATCTTACGCCCCGTTGGGGCTGATTGATACCGGAAGGTAACAGGCAATGACCAACCGCGCGGCTGGGGCCCGTGCCAATCGCCTTGTGGATTACCCCGTTGTTGAATCGAATGTGTCCCACTACGTGATCCGACGATAGTCAACGCGAAGCAACAGTGTTGTAGTAATTGTATTGCTGTCGTATTCCGTTATTCACTCAGGCGCTGCTCGAACGCAGTTCGGATCTGCCGCAACATCTGCATGAAATGCACGCGGTCGTCCGGATCCAGGACCGTCAGAGATTCGTACATCGAGCCGAGCCGGATGGAGCGGTACTTCTCGTAAGCAGCTCGGCCGGCGGGCGTGAGGGACACGTCGATGCGGCGCCGGTCGTCCGGGTTTATGCTGCATTCGACGTAACCGCGTCCACCCTCCTTCTCCAATGCCCGAACGATTCGCGACATCTGTGCGGGTAACACGCCGACCCGCTTTTGAACCTCGCCGATCGTCATTGTCCGCTCCTTGGAGAGCAGATCGAGAGCGAGAAACTCGGCCTCGGAGAGGTCATCGGCTTCCGATGGGCGGCGCATGCGGGCCAGGGCGACGAGCTGATAAAGTTCGAAGATTTCCGCCGCCATCTTGTCGAGCGTTGCCTGGGTATCCGGCATGGGTGGTCTCCATCACGCTGGGATCGTCAAAGCGGTAATTGTATCGCGCGTACTACAGGGTATCCAGTGGATATTTCGAGATGCGGATAGTTTTTGATACGAGATTAGTACGCCCACGGAAGCAGTATCGGTCCGCAGCCGGCAGGCGAGGATCCTCTCAAGGCCGGGGACGATGGGAATCCCACGAAACCGGGCCTGATGCCGCTGAAGTGCAGGTCCAGGTTGGCTTTTGGCGGATTCTGTGCCGATAATTGGTGGACGCACCACCAACTTGATTGAGGATGGCAAACATGATGCACGCGACCATGGGCATCGTCGTGGGAGGCGGTCCGGCCCCCGGAATCAACGGCGTCATCGGGGCGGCCGCCATCGAAGCGATCAACAACGGATTGAAGGTCTCTGGATTCTATGACGGGTTCACGCATCTGGCGGGTGATCAGTTCGACCCGGCGAAGCACGTCACCGAGCTGACCATCAAGGAAACGAGCAGGGTCCACTTCGACGGCGGGTCGATCCTGCGAACCGCGCGGACCAGCCTGCTCGACCAGGAGAAGCTCAAAACCTCGACCGTTGTCCAACCCGATGCGCAGAAGACTTCGCGCGTGTGCGAGCGCCTTCGCTCTTTGCAGGTCACGCATTTGCTCACGATCGGTGGTGATGACACTGCGCTAAGCGCCCGGTTCATCGCGGAGGCGTCCGGCGGTCAAATTCGCGTCGTGCACGTTCCCAAGACGATTGATAACGATTTGCCGCTCCCCGGCGACATACCGACCTTCGGCTTCACGACGGCCAGACACATCGGTGCGGAGATCGTCGCCAACTTGATGGAGGATTCGCGGACGACGAGGCGCTGGTACATCGTGGTTACCATGGGCCGCAATGCCGGATTCCTGGCACTTGGCATCGGCAAGTCGTCCGGGGCCACGCTAACGCTCGTTCCCGAGGAGTTTCCGGAATCCACGACGGTCTCGGAGATCGCGGACATCATCGAGGGCGCGATGCTGAAGCGTCGCACCATGGGGCGCTCCGACGGGGTGGCCGTCCTGGCGGAGGGGCTGGCCTACAAGCTGGGCGATCGGGAGGAGCTCTCCCGCCTGTTGGGCCGGGACGTTCCGATGGACGCGGCCGGTCATCCACGGTTGTCGGAGGTGCCGCTGGCGCGGCTTCTCAGTAGCGAGTTGCAGAATCGGTTCACGGCGCGCGGCGACAAGATCACGACCGTAAGCCACACGCTGGGCTACGAACTGAGGTGCGCGCGCCCGACGACTTTCGACATGGGCTACACGCGCGACCTCGGGCACGGCGGGGTCCGCCTCCTGCTCGACTCGACACGGGACCTGCCCGCTGGCATGATGGTGACACTGCAGGCGGACAATCTCGTGCCGGTACCGTTCGAGGACATGATCGATCCGGAAACGAACCGCACGCGGATTCGGCGAATCGATCTGAACAGCTACTCGTACAGCGTCGCACGAGCGTACATGATCCGCCTGGAGAGATCGGACCTGCAGACCCCGATCGTACTGGCGGCGCTGGCAGCCGAAGCGAAGATGACACCGCACCAGTTCCGCGAGCACTTCGAGGCCGCCATCAACAAAACCTACCAACCGCGCCAGGATCCTTCGATGCCCATGGGCGCTGTGTGACCCCTAAGCCAATGT
>JBARRC010000351.1:0-2898 GCA_049644045.1 Phycisphaerae bacterium | reverse complement strand
TCCTTGGAAAGCATCGCTTCGTCGCCGGGAGCGGGATCGCAATTCTTCACGGGTCTCCTGACACACAACTTCGTAGAGCACTGCCGTCATTCTGGCACTTTTGCGCAGGATTCGCCCCAGCCGCTGCTTGGCCTGTCGCGGTGAACTGAAACCTCCCAGGACCACAGCCACCTTGACGGCGGGTACGTCGATTCCCTCGTCCAGGACTTGATTGGCCACGATCGCCCGCAGCCGCCCCGCCTCGAAGCCATCGATGATCGCCTGGCGCTCATGCTTGCCGATCTTGTCAATGATCATGGGAATGAGGAACCGCTGCGAGACCGTGAGCGCCATTTGGTTTGACCCCGTGAATACCAGGACCTGCTCGTGGGCGTGGAGGCGGAACAGGTCTTCCAGAACACGCAGCTTCTCGGCCGCGCGGGTTTCGATGGCCTGCTTGGCATGAAAGGCCCGCAATGCCTGCCTGGCTTCAGGATCGGATCCGGACTCTTTGCAGACGTCCTCCCACCGGTACCCGGGGTTTGTCTTCCTGCGATCCATCACAAATGTACGAATCTGCCGACTGAGCGCATCGTAGCGTTGTTGCTCATCCTCGCGGAGCGCGATGGGTATACGCACCGTCTGGAAATCCGCCAGTGTCACGCCTCTGGCATCCGAGATTCCCTGTTGGTAGGCGACCGGCCCGATGAGCTCATCCAGATACACGTGCTCACCATCGGATCGTTCGGGGGTGGCAGTCAGACCCATACGCCACGGGGCAGCGCAGAACTCGGCCGCCTGTCGGAGGTTCGGGGCCGGCAAGTGGTGCTCTTCGTCGAAGATCACGAACCCGAACTTGTCGCCCATCCGCTCCATGTGGATGTAGGCGCTGTCGTACGTCGTGACGGTGACCGGCCAGGTCTCGTGCCGTCCGTCGCCGAGTATCCCGGCGTTGAACCCGAGCACTTGTTTGATGCACCGATGCCACTGGTACATCAGATCACGGATGGGGGCGACGACCAGCGTAGCCACTTCACAGCGAGCCATCGCAGCCAGGGCGACGATTGTCTTCCCCGTGCCGGTGGGCATGATGATCTGGCCGCGCCGGCCCACTTCCTCCCAGGCCGCCAATGCATCGAGTTGATCCCGACGGAGTCGGGGAAGCTCGACGCGAGACCAACGAACCGCCCGGGGAGGGGGCAGCGTATCATGAACTTGCCCGCTCAACGCCCGGCGGACTTCAGAGTAGTGTCGTGCATGACACCGCCATTGCCCGGTCCGCCCATCCCATGTGAAGGGTTCGCCAGGGGTTTGAGGGAATCCAGAAACGATCAGCGTGCCGCGATCGAAGCGAAGGGAGCCGGGGGTTTTAGCCGCATTATTCATTCTAGCCCATAGGCCGCTCCAGCAGCTCCCGCCGACAAGCGTCGCAGACATCGAAACGCAGCGAGCGATATGTCTGGTCCTCGATCTCATCCGGATCGGCCTTGGCAAGGTCCTTCACGACATCTTCGAACGCCCTCCCCGACTCAGCGGCGGCTTCTGCGTCGAGGTCGATGTGACCCGCAGCCGCGTAAATCTCGAACCGCACGATGAATCGTCGCGGATCATTAGCATCCATTGCGACGCCGCACTTGTCGCACTCGTAATGGATCACTGGGATGGTCCTCCGTCTGTTTTGCCGCCGGCGCTTATCGGGGTGCGATCGCGCGGCGTGCTCCGTGGCCTGTGAAGAATCGCCAAAGCAGTCTTGGCACTCGTCGCGGTTGCCTTCACCAGTAGAGCATCGAGCACCGCCTGACGCAAGCCGGGCTCTTTGAGGACCTGCCGATCACGATCCACTCGAAGGTTTGCCAGAGGTCGATAACGACCCGATTGGCCGATAGAATCCTCGCAGAACAAGCGACAAACTCGATTGGCGGCCAGTCACCGCCGGCGCTCTTATGCAGGCAATCGTGATGCTCGATCGGCTCGACGACACCATTGTGGCAATCTCATCTGCCCCCGGCTATGGCATGCTGGGGATCGTTCGGCTCAGCGGTCCGGATGCGATTGCCATTGTGGATGGCATGGCCGTGATGGGAGCGAACGAGTCGCTGGCCGGGCGACCGGCGTGGACGTGCGTCACAGGCGAAGTGCTGATCGACGCGGACAGGGGTCTGCCGGCCGTCTTTAACGTCTTCCGGGCCCCGCACAGCTATACCAGTCAGGACATCGTGGAGATTCATACCGTAGGTTCTCCGCCCGCGCTGGAGCTGGTCCGTCGCAGGGCGATCGAGCTGGGAGCGGTGCCGGCTGAGCCGGGCGAGTTTACCGCACGCAGGTTTCTCAGCGGTGTCATGGACCTGGCCTCGGCCGAGGCGGTGGCCGGCGTCATCCGTGCCCGGACCGATACGCAGCTTCGCGCTTCGCGCCGCATGATGGATGGTACGCTGGCGAAACAAATCACCGACGCGCGTAGCGAGCTTGCGGAATTGGTCGCTCTTGTCGAAGCGGACATCGACTTCTCGGAAGAACCGATCGACTTCATCACGCCTGACGCGCTGCGTGATCGCCTCGACAAGATCGCCGAGCAGTTGCAGCAATTGCTCGAGGGAGCGACATCAGCCGAGCGCTTCGACGTGCTCCCGCACATCCTGCTGTTTGGCGCGCCCAATGCAGGGAAAAGCTCGCTGATGAACCGACTCAGCGGCACCAGCCGGGCGATCTGCACCGCGGCTGCCGGCACCACCCGCGACATCCTCTCAGCACCGATCAAAGTCGGTCGCGGCGAGGCGATCCTGCTCGACGCCGCCGGCGTGGATGTGTGGGACCGACTTCCCAGTCGGTCTGAAGACGAGATCATCGTCGAAGCCTGTGCCAGGACGCTGGCAACGGCCGAGCAGGTCGATCTTGTCTGCGTCGTCGTCGATCTGACGA
>JBARRC010000350.1:0-3578 GCA_049644045.1 Phycisphaerae bacterium | reverse complement strand
GGCCCGTCTCCTCACCGCACACATACGCTCCCGCACCACGATGGATGTAGCATTCAACGGAGAAATCGCCGCCGAAAATGTTCTTGCCGAGATACCCGGCAGCGTACGCCTCGTCGATCGCTCTCTGGAGTATGTGAAACTGCTCGTGGAACTCACCACGCATGTAAATGTATGCGATCTGCGCCCGCGTCGCGTAGGCTGTGATGATCGTTCCCTCGATGAGCTGGTGCGGATCATTCTCCATGAGCACCCGGTTGGAGAACGTCGGCGGTTCCGACTCGTCGGCGTTGACGCATAGGAGCGTCACCATCCGGTCCTTTGGCAGGAACCCCCACTTGACCCCGGCCGGGAAACCGGCGCCGCCGCGACCGCGAAGGTTCGCCTTCTTGACTTCTTCGACGACCTCGTCCGGCGTCATTTTGAAGGCCTTGCGAACCGCCCGGTACCCCCCGCGCGATTCGTAGACCTTCAGCGAGGTCGATTTCTCGACGCCGAGGTTTCTGAGCAAGATCGGTTCAAACGCCGCCATCGTAAAGCCTTCAGCAGTCAGCGATCAGCAATCGACAATCCGCAATCCGCAATCGACAATACCCTATATAAGCCACCGGAAATACACGACGCTCCACCCGATCATGGCAATGCTCAACCATCGCCGCCAGCCCACCACACAGTAAGGTGCCACCAGCGCCACGATCACCGGAACATAGTCGAGCGAATACCGGTTGAACCCGCGCTGTTCGTAACCGGTACTGTGGTAAAACATAAGACCCACGACGACCAAGGCCACTCCCGCCAGCCATGCGCGGCTCAAAGGATCCCGCAGGATGCGCCGGATGTCGACGAACAACCACAGCAAAAGCGGCGTCGTCCACCAAATACCCGTCCCCATCCGGTTGGGGCGAAGATGAATCTGACGCTCGCCCGCCACCTCGATTTCGTGGACCTTGGGCAAACCGACGTTCGCGTAGTACAGATTTCGTGGCACATAGTGTGCCGAGAAAATGCCGTAGGTTCTGGCATCGCGCGAGAAGCTGTCTTCGGCCCGATCCGTGTAAACGTGCATGTAGCCCGAATCGAGCGGGTACCCGAACTTCAGTGCGTTGAGCGTGCAGGGAACCGCGACGACAAACAGGCCCGTGATGCCGAGCGCCAGCAGACGCTTGGGCCGATCCTGCTTGTCGCCACCGCGCAACGCGAGCCAGATTACCGGAATCAGGTAAGCAACGGTCATCTGTCGCGACAATGCGGCCACGACCAGCCCGATACCCACCATCCACACTCGCCGCCGGCCGAACGACTCGACCAACATGATCAGCAGCCCGACCGTGGCCAGCGTCTGGTTCACAAAGTAGGGGCTCGCCCCGCGCAGCGTCTTGTCGATCACGGGCAGCGCCGACGTTCCGCAAGCCAATCCGATGGCAAGAAGCGCCGCCCAAACCGGTGACCCGGTCCGCCGAAAAAACAGCGCGTAGGCTAGCAACAAGACCGGCAGGACAAGCGCCAACACGATGAACCAGTGCGGTACACCGCGAAACAACGGCACCACGACCGCCGCGATGACTGAAAACATCGGCGGGAAGTGGCTGTAAACTCGCCCGTCTTTTAGCGCCGTATCCCATTTCCGCTCCGGCAGATCGAGCCGGCCTTTCCACCACGCCTCGGCCTCCCCGATCTGGACGTTCTCCTTGATGGTGAACCGTGTATCCGGTCTCCACAGCTTGGCCTCAACCAACAGACCAAATGCCAGGATGACCAGAGCTACACCAAGCCAGACATCGCGTCGCCCATACAATTCGTTCGTGGAACCGACTTTCCAGTCGGTCGGACCAACCTCCCAGTTTGTGGAACCGACCTTCCAGTCGGTCTTTTGCAGGCCGCGTAAGTCATTTGACAGGCTGGAAAGCCTGTCCCACATGCTCTTTAACGAAATCCCAAGTTTGCTTGTCTCGAGCGCCTATTGATCCGGTGAAGCCGGTTCACCTGTGGCCGCACCGGGCACGTCTCCCGGTGCATCGAACAGGTCGCTGCGCTCCACGTCGACCTGATCGTTTTTCTCGTCGGCCAGCAATGCCGCAACATCCTCGGGCTTGACGCGCTTGTGTAACTTCTCATTGATCAGCAGGCACGGGCCATGATCGCAACCCGCCAGGCACTCCTCCGTCATCAGGCTGTACTTCCCGTCAGGGGTTGTTTCGTGTTCATCGATCCCGAGCTGCCGCTTTATTTCCTCGAGCACCGCGGCCCCACCCATCACCTCGCAACTGAGGCTGCGGCATACGACAATTGCCTTCCTGCCTTTCGGATGCGTCCAGAAATGCGTGTAGAAGGAGACCGTGTCGATCACATCGGAGGGGTGAATCTCCAGAAGCTCGGCGATCTCGACCATCGCCTGCCACGGGATCGAACCCAGCGCATTCTGGACGACGTGCAGCGCCGGCAACAGCACCGCCCGTTTCGCCTCGTACCGGTCGAAGAATGAGCGGATTTTCTCGCGAACCGCCTCGCTGAGCACCGGCTCAGCACCGGCTTCAACCACAGGCTGATTTCGATCTATCGCCTTCCATGCCATACGCCGCCCTACTTCATCATTCGCTATTCACCATTCGCCATTCTTAATTCGCTACCGGTCCAGCTCCCCCGCAATAACATTCATACTGCCCAAAATCGGGATGATGTCGCTGATCTGATGGCCCACCACCAGGTGCGGGAAGCATTGATAGTTTATCAAGCTCGGCGGTCGAACGCGCACGCGATACGGCGTGTTGCCGCCGTCACTCACAATGTAAAACCCGAGCTCGCCGTTGGCGGCCTCGTTGGCCCCATAGACCTCGCCCACCGGTGGCTCGAATCCCCGGTTGGTCATGATCTGCTCGAAGTGGTGGATGAGCCCTTCGATGCTGGAGTACACCTCGTCCTTCTTGGGGAGGGTCATCTTCTCGTCCGGCAGCACATTGATGGGCCCCTCGGGAATGTCGTCCACCAGTTGCATGACGATCTTGAGTGATTCGCGTATCTCGGCGAGCCGGACCAGGTAACGTGCGTAGCAATCCCCGCCCTGGCTGATCGGCACCTTGAAATCGACGGCCGAACTGCCCTTCCCGTCCCAGTTGTCCGCGTAGCACAGATAGGGCTCGTCCTTGCGCAGGTCGCGGCGTACGCCGCTGGCCCGGGCGTGTGGCCCGGTCCAGCCCCACCGGATTGCGTCCTCACGGCTGAAGTATCCGATGCCCTTGATGCGCTCGACGAAGATGCGATTCCGCGTTAGCAGCCTCTCCAGATCATCGATCGCAGGGGGGATCACCTCGGTGCAGGCGCGCTTCACCTTCTCTGGCCATCCTCGCGGGATGTCGTGCGACAGACCGCCGACACGGGTGTAACTCGTGGTGAAGCGGTGTCCGCAGACCTCCTCGGACAGATCGTAGATCGCCTCCCGCGCGTTGAACGGGTACATGAACGCCGTAAACGCGCCCAGGTCGAGTCCCGTACAACCCACGCAGAGCAGGTGGTCCTGAACCCGGGCAAGCTCCGCCATGATCGTTCGGAGGACCTTGCACCGCGGAGTGATCTCGATCCCGAAC
>JBARRC010000349.1:0-2058 GCA_049644045.1 Phycisphaerae bacterium | reverse complement strand
CCTATCGTGTATCCGTCGTTGAAGCAACGCGTCGGAAACGCAAGGTGACGCTTCGGGTCACGATCGAGGGCCATGCGATCGACGAAGGGCTTGTGACGCGGATTCGCGAGAACCTGCGTACGATCCTTGGGCTCGATCGCGACCTGACCGCGTTTTACGCCATTTGCCGCGACCATCCGACGCTGCACGTGATCCCGCACATTGGCGCGGGCAGGGGCCTGCGATCGGTCTCGATGACGGAAAACATCATCAAGGCACTATGTGCCACGAACGTGACCTGGACGCAGGCGGTCAAGATGATCAACCGGCTCGGCCAGCTCGGTCCGCCGCTACGCCACTTTGTGAATCTGAACGCCTGGCCGACGCCGCAAGAGATACTCCATGCGGGTGAGCGGTACCTGGCCGAGGTGTGTCGCGTCGGCTACCGGGCGGAGCCCATCCTGGCGCTGTGCAGAGACGTCCGCGACGGGAAGGTCAACCCGGAAGCGCTGACCGAAATGGCCCGGGACCCAAAAGTCACTAATGACGAATTGCTGGCACATCTTCGCGCCATCCGGGGCATCGGGCCGTCCAGCGCCCATTATCTTCTGTCGTTCCTGGGCCGGCAGGACCGGCTCTCGATCGATAGCTCAACCATCAGCCACGTGGCAAAGACCTACATGAACGGGAAGAAGCCGACCGTCCGGCAAGTCGAAAAGATTTACGAGGCCTACGGACCATGGAAGAACCTCGTGTGGTGGTACGAGCACTGGCTGACCTGGGACACCGCGAAGCAGATGGTGCGCGAGATGAGCCTGAGTGCCAACAACCGCGCGGGCTAAAAGCCTGCGGGCCTCGCGTCCGTGCGAGTGTAGCGTCACCCCTTGTGGGTGACGTATTCTTGGCATTGCACGGTTGATGCGCCGCCCACAAGGGGTGACGCTACACTCGGCGCCGGGGTGGCAAGGCCAAGCTCGCGCTTGACCGTGCCACACGACCGCCGGTACGTCGCTTGTTCATTCCGCCTTATCGCTTTGGTTTGGCTTCGCGATATTGCCGGCGATGTTTTTGCTAAGCTCGCGCAGATCGATGCCGAGGATCGTCTCGATGGTCGCGAGCGATTCGGACAGAACGCGGGCGCGGCCCATGGCGGCGCCGGTGATTGCCTGGCCGCTTCCGCTGTCGATGACCGTCACGTTGCCGAGGTCAATGTTATTGACGCTCTTAGCCAC
The DNA here is from genome assembly GCA_049644045.1 of Phycisphaerae bacterium. Lineage (GTDB taxonomy): Bacteria > Planctomycetota > Phycisphaerae > UBA1845 > UBA1845. The sequence continues at coordinate 847 of JBARRC010000349.1, read as the reverse complement.
CTCCTCGACGACCCCGGGCATCAGCTCGACCAACATGACCTTGAGGGCGTCGGGGTGCTTTTGAATGGCCTGTCCGATTTGCTCGATGGCGGCGGCGCGGGCTTTGCCCTCTTCCAGTACCGAGGCGGCATCACCCTCCGCCTTGGCCTTGGCGACATCCCGCTGTGCGAAGGCGGCTTGAACCTCCGTGGCGCGCAGACGGGCCTCCTCCGCCTTGGCGGCGGCTATCTGTTGCTCGGCTTCCTTGAGCTCAGCTTCTCGGGCGAGTTCCGCCTTGCGGATACGCAAATCGTTATCGGCTTCGGCGATACTCTTATCAGCGCTGAGCCGGGCTTCCTCTGCTTTTTGGCGTGAGAGGGCTTCGGCGGTCTTGGCCTCCGCGTCGCGTTCAGCCTTGGCCCGCCGCGAGGCCGCGTTGGCTTCCGCTTCTTTGATCGCAGCTTCCGAGGCGCGTTCGGCCTCGGCCTTGCGAGCGGCGGAGATGACCTCGGCCGTCGCCTTCCGAGCGATCGACTCCAGATACTGTTGGTCGTCCTGGACGTTCTGGATGTTGACGCTGTCGATGAGCAGGCCGAGCTTGCGGAAGTCGTCGGTGACCTCGTGCATCACCGTGGCCACGAACTTGTCGCGGTCCTCGACGATCTCCTCGGGGGTCATCTTGCCGATGACGGCGCGGATCCCGCCCTCGAGCGTCTCCCTTGAGACACGCTGCAGCTCCTCGTAGGGTTGGTCGAGGAACCGCTCGATGGCGTTGGCCCGCTCACCGGGATCGGAGGAGACCTTGACGTTGGCGACGCCGTTGACCGAGATCGGCATCATGGTGCCGCCACCGGCCTGAGCACTGACC
>JBARRC010000348.1:0-7059 GCA_049644045.1 Phycisphaerae bacterium | reverse complement strand
GCTCGAATACGAGATGAAGAAACGTGGCTCGTCTGAACCTGCATTTACGACGATTTGCGCAGAGGGTCCCAACGCGGCTTTGCCCCATGCTTATCCCGGCAAACGCAAGGTCAAGCTGGGCGGTGCGATTCTGCTAGACTGGGGGGCTCGCATTGACGGGTATTGCAGCGATTTGACCCGTATGATCTTTGTCGGTAGCATTCCTCGCAAGCTCGGGGAGGTATACCGGATTGTCCTCGAGGCCCAAATGCGAGCCATCGCCGGTATTCGACCCGGTGAGCGGATGTGCGACGTCGACGCGATCGCCCGGAACTTCATCGCCGAGGCGGGCTACGCTGACGAGTTCAACCACGGATTGGGGCACGGCCTCGGCATGGAGGTGCATGAGGCACCGGCGCTCAGTTGGCGCTCGAAGGAAAAGCTCGAAGCGGGGATGGTCGTGACCGTGGAGCCGGGCATCTATTTATCCGGTGTCGGCGGCGTTCGCATTGAAGATGACGTAATTGTGACACCAACCGGCTGTCGTGTCCTCAGCCGGCTGAGCAAGAAGCTGGAAGATGCGGTCATCCAGTGCGACCGTTGAGCCCTCACCGACGGTCGCAAGGCCGCAGGTCGGAGTCTTAGCGTTGCTTGACATCGACAAGATTCGGCAATTGGTCGACATGATGGTCGCCAATGATCTCGTGGAGATTTCGCTGCGCGACGGCGAGGTGGAAGTGAGTCTGCGCCGACCCACCGGCGGCACAGGCGACGTCGTGCCGGTTGTCAGCGGCCCTGTTCCCGTGTCCAATCCCGGGGTTGGTGCCGTGGCCGAGGCGCCGCCAACGGCGGCGCCCGCCGCCGAGGACGAGGGCATCGAGCTGGTGGACATCCAGTCCCCGATGGTCGGGACGTTCTATGCCGCTTCCGATCCCAACTCGCCGCCCTGTGCTGAGGTGGGCACGCACGTAAATCCCGACACGGTGGTCTGTATCGTCGAGGCGATGAAGGTATTCAACGAGATCAAGGCCGAAGTCGCCGGAACTATTGAAAAGATTCTCGTGAAAAACGAACAACCGGTCGAGTACGGGCAACCGCTGTTTCTGGTTCGTCCTGACTGATGTTTCGACGCATTCTGATCGCGAACCGAGGTGAGATTGCGCTGCGGATCATCCGCGCGTGCCGCGAGCTCAACGCCGAAACGGTCTGCGTCTTTTCCGAGGAAGACCGCGGAGCGCACTATCTGGAGTTGGTGGACCGGACGATCTGCATCGGCGGCCCCGCCCCGCGCGACAGCTACCTCAAGAGTGACCGGATCATCGCAGCGGCTGAGGTCGCAGGCGCTGACGCGATCCATCCCGGTTACGGATTCCTGGCGGAGAGCGCCGCCTTCGCCGAGAAATGTCGTGCGTGCAACATCCAGTTCATCGGCCCCGGCGCAGACGCCATGCGGATGCTCGGCGACAAAGCCTCCGCCCGGGTCCTGGCGAAAAAGGCCAAAGTACCCACCGTGCCGGGCAGCGACGGCATTCTCGAGGGCGACAACGAGACCGTCGTCCGCACGGCGGAACGTATCGGCTTTCCCCTGATGATCAAAGCCTCCGCCGGCGGGGGCGGGCGCGGCATGCGCATCGTGCACAACAAGACGAACTTGCTGGGCGCGATCAAGCAGGCCGGGCAGGAAGCGGAAGGGGCCTTCAATAGCACCGAGTTGTACATCGAGAAGTACATCGAGCGGCCAAAGCACGTCGAGGTGCAGATCATCGCCGACAACCACGGCAACATCGTGCATCTGGGGGAGCGCGATTGCACACTCCAGCGCCGCTACCAGAAGCTTGTTGAGGAATCCCCCTCGCCGGCCATCGACGCCCGAACCCGAAAGGACCTCTGTGCGGCCGCGCTGAAGCTGACCAAGGCGGCCGGCTATACCAGCGCGGGGACGGTGGAGTTCCTGGTCGACAAGAAGGGTAAGTTCTATTTCATCGAGGTGAACACCCGCATTCAGGTCGAACATCCTGTAACGGAGATGGTCACGGGTATCGACCTGATTAAGACGCAGATCAGGCTCGCCGCCGGGGAAGCGCTGGACTTCAATCAACGGTCCGTCAGGTCGCGCGGGCACGCCATCGAGTGCCGCATCAACGCGGAGGACCCGGACGAGAAGTTCCGCCCCTGTGCGGGCCGGATCGAGAAGTTTCGCCCGCCGGGCGGGCTTGGGGTGCGCATCGAGTCGCATGCCCATGACGGTTGTTACGTCTCACCGCAATACGACTCGCTGCTCGCGAAGCTGATCGTCCACCAGTCGACTCGCGAACAGGCCATCCGCTGCATGCAGTGCTGCCTGGACGAATTCACCATCGAACCCATCAAGACAACCCTGCCCTTCCTGCGTCGCGTGATGGCCCACCCCAACTTTGAGGCCGGCACCATCGACACCGACTTCGTCGAACGCACCTTCTAGACTCTTTGACAGAACCCGCTCAGCAGGGTCGCTTCCGAGATGAGCGCAGCAAGCGTCTGTACGAACGGTCCAGGTCTTGCAGTCGTGCGCGCAGCACGTCATCACGACCCGTGTAGGCCGACGGCGCCCGGGCGAGTGCGACAAACCATTTCACCACGTTGTCGAAATCGCTCAGGTCGATGCACTCGGGGCCTAGCTTCTTGCGTTTCACGTCGACATTGTGGTAGTTGCCCAGCGCCAGGCACAGTCCCGTGGCTTCGAAACCCAGCGTGCAATACGCGGACGACTCACACGTCCCGCCGTCCATCAGTCTTCGCTGATAGCGGAACGTTGAATCGGCGGCTGCAAGGTCGCGCGCAACACGGTGACAATGTGCTGTCACCTCAGACGTAAAGGTAGTGGCCCGGTCGCCGACGCGCAAAACGGGTCCGTCGCCCATTCTGGCGTGGGGCAGCTCGGAGCTGGTCTCCATGGCCACGATAAAGCACTTTCTGGGGATGGTCTTCAGGCGCGCCGCTGCGATCGCCCCGACGAATCCGACCTCCTCGGCCCGAGTGAAGAGGAAATAGGCGTCGCAGGCGTGACGGCCGCGGACCAATTTATCGACGGCGAAGAGCATGGCCGCGGCACCCGCAAGATCGTCGCAGGGGCCGGCGTGAATCCGCGTACCGCGCACCTTTGGACCGGGTAAATCCCACATCCCGATCGAGCCGGGCGGGACCTCGGCCGTGACGTCCACCGTGGCCGTATTGACCCGCTCTCGCCCGTCGCGACGGGCGGTTTTGATCGAGCGGACGCGCCCTCGCACCACCGTGTCATCCACGTGGAACCGGACGCTACTGCCGACGAAGTATTCTTTGGGGACGCCGCCCCGCCAGTTCGCGCGAAGGCGGTGCTTCGATATCATTCGATCCGTCACAAACCCCGGATGATCGAGATGCGCGGTGATACAAACGGGCCGGGCCACACGGCGCTTCCCTTTCCGAACGCGAACCAGCAAATTGCCGGCGGTATCGTGCGTTAAGGTGAGATTCGCACGCCGCGCGCAAAACCGCTTGATGTACTCGATCACGCGGTGTTCCGCGAACGGCGCGGTGGGAAGCGAGAGCATTTCGTGCAGGATCCGCCGCTTGATCGAGCCAATCACCTTACGGGCCACGTTATACCTCCTATATGGGTCCACACTATCCCAACTCTCATCCCGCAGCGCGACGGAAACATGAGGGGTGATTCTCTACCTGAGTCAATTGCAAACCATCCAATAGTACACGGAGAACACCGATCCGATAATCGCCACGGCGAGCATGGTGATCTTGACGCGCCGCATCAGCCGCTCGAACCCGGCTGCCCGACCCGGATCGCCCGCCAGCGATGTCAAGAATCGAATCCGGCTCCCGATCGACGAGTGGCGCCAACTCCGTTCCTCGTGGGGAATCCCGTTCAACACGGCTACGCGATCGAGCGCGGAGGCAAAGATCGCCGCGCCGGTGGCGCATACACGCCCATCCCCGCTACGTTGGGTTGGGCCGTTGAGATGGACACTACACGGCAAGTGGCACTGGGCCTCCGTCGGCGTGACACACCACGCCCCGAACAGATCGGCCTGTCGCTCGAATCGCCGCGAAAGCCATCCGAACCCGATGCCCCAGAACAGCACCGTCGCCACCACGCCGATCCCCTGGATCGTCGCGGCTGAAAGGGTCAGGGTCGAGTCCGGATCGGTCGAGGTCCGCGCAAGCAACTCCATCACACCCGCCGCCAGCAGCCAGCCAATGTAGGCGAACACCAAGAAGTATGGAATGTGCCGCCGCCGCACGTGCCCCGCCTCGTGGCCGAAAACCGCCTCGATCTGCGGCACGTCCATCGTCGCTAGCAGCGCATCGGAAAGCAGCACGAACCGAACCGGGGTGAATATCCCCATGACGGCGGCGTTGATCATCATCCCATCGCTGTGCCAGACGAGAATCGTCCGGCAGCGCAGCCCGATCCGATCACAAATCGCCTCGAGGCGTTCGCGCACCAGTCCCCGCTGAAGCGGCGCGGTGTGCCAGATACGGGTCAGCATGATCGGTGCCATCGTAAAGACGCCTGCGGCAACGACACCCAGTATCACGTCCGGCGTCCCAATCCAGCCCGTCCACGACTGCAACGGCGACTCGTAACCGCGCGTCAGGTTCGCTGCGAACAGAATCATCGTCATGGGCACGGCCACCACCAGCACGTGGTGTCGCAGATTGAAATCGAGATACGAGCGCAAACGCCAAGGCTGCCCCTCCCCCTTGTCAACGCCGAGCGGCCAGCCCAGACTCAGACCCCGGAGTGTTCGCTCGATCCGGTAAGCGGCAAGCCAGATCACGACAACACCGACGAGAAACGGCGAGAGGACGATGAGGTCACCGACAATCTGCAGGGCTGGGGTGATCTTCCCGAAGGCGAACCAGTCCGGCCAATGCGTCAGAAGTACCGCCACGGCGAAACCGGCCAGCACGGCGATACGCAGGAAGAACATCGCACGATGATGAAGCTGCTGGGCGGCTTGGGGCGCGTCCGGCTGCTCAATAATAAGTCGTCGGGTTCGGCGCGCCGAAAGTGCCGCTACGGTGCCGAGGAGCAGCGGTTGGGACAAGACGATGGCAAGCGTCCAAAAAACGTCGTTTTCGCCCACCACACGCCATCGACCCGGTTCTTCAGTCCGCCAGAAAAGCAAAGCAAACGCGAGAATGGTGTGTAAGTGCATGTGGTATCGTGGGTTACATCGCCTCGCCATCCGGCGAGGAAATCCTGACGCGCGGGCTGTTAACAATCCGCGCTCCACACTCTATCATGGTATTCAACGGACGTAGCCAAAGGCAGCGGCGGGTCGGGCCGACCTCGCTCCCAGACCGTGCCCGTCCGGCTCTTGCCTGCCGGCTGAAACGTAAACCTTGTAGCGGCTGGGCCAAGCCCGGCACGAAGAGCTTGTATCAGGAGTACGCAGCAATGAAAAGGACATATGTTCATTTCGGACTGGCAGCCCTTCTCGTAATGTGCTGGATTCAGAACGCAACGATCGCACAGGTGGATGACACCGCTGCTGATGACCAGCGCGACCAGGCTGTTGACGATGCGACCGCGGCCGGCGACAAGCCCGGCCGCGACCAGGTCGACGTTGACGAAGGTGAATCGCAAGCATCGGACCGGCAAGCCCGCAAACGGGGAGCATTCGCGACTCGTCGCATCGCCCAGCTCAAAAAGCTCCAGGAGGCGATGAACAAAAAGCTCGACCTGAGCAAGGAGCAGGAACAGACCATCGATCAGCTCTTCAGCGAACACCTGCGCAAGCTAGAAGAGGGGCAAGGCCGCCGTAGCGCGTTTGCCGGCAGCCCGAAGGATGCCGAGGAGCTCAAGGTGCTGCGCGACAAGCTGATCGAGGCCCGCAAGGCCGGCGACCAGGAGACGCTCCACAAAATTCGCAAACAGTTCAGGGAAAAGCTGCGGGAGGATTTCGCCGCCAAGAAGCGGACGGCCCCGGACATCATCGAAAAACTCGCCGCTGAACTCGACGAGAACCAGCGCTCTGAGTTCCACAAGCTCGTACAGCGCTTGTGGACCGGCGAGTCTCACCACCCCCGCCCTGACGGTCTGCGAAAGCTGTGGCGAGCCGTAATGAAACCGGATATGGGGCTCTCAGAGGAACAGCAACGGGCAATCCGTGAGACCCTGCGCGGCGGTTTCGCTTCCATTGCCGAAGCCGGAAAGGACAAGAAGAAGGTGCGCGAGATCACCAACCAGGTACGCGCGGACATTTTCAAGGAGCTCACACCCGAGCAGCGAGCCAAAATCGAGGCTACGCTCGCGGACGACGACAAAGACAGCGACCGACGCCGGGATCGCCCAGATAACAACGCTGACGACCGCGAGACGGAAAAGAAGCAACAAGAAGGGGACTAGGGGTCGAGCGACATGGTCGCTGGACCGAGATCTTGCTGGATCAAGATCTCGCTGGACCGAGATCTTGCTGGACCGAGAATCCCTTCTCGGTCCTTTCGGACGTGCCGAGAAAGGATTCTCGGCACAGCACTGAACGGAGAAGATCTATGGACCCCAACTCCGCAAAGCCCGTCGAGCTTCCAGCTTGGGTACGCGAAGCCCTGGAGGATGGTGAGCTGACGGATGATCTGCCGAACAAACGCGCCGAATCGCGCCGGGCGTGGACGCTGTTTTGTCATGCGCAACCGGAGCACGAATCGACCGAGGCTCCGTTTACGGCCCGGGTCTTCAACGTTTGCACAGGGGGCATCGGATTCATCACTCGGAAAGAGGTGGCGGTGGGCAAACGGCTGACGTTCTTACCTGAGGACAGCCCCGACGAAGCTCCTGTTCACGCACGTGTTGTTCACTGCACGCGGACGGTGCAGGGATACAAAGTTGGCTGCGTTTTTGAGCCAGCGTAAACGACCGTGGGCGATGAGGTGCCGACGATCCGAACCGCGACCGTAAGGGACCGGCCGGTCTAGTCCCAAAACAAGCGTACTTTGAAGCGGTTCGTGTGTCGCGATCTCGTGGCGCGCGGTGTGCGCGGGCCGTCCTGGCCGGCCCGGCTCGCGGGTCGACAGCTGACGCCTGGTTGTCACTCATGC
>JBARRC010000347.1:0-9337 GCA_049644045.1 Phycisphaerae bacterium | reverse complement strand
CAGGGGTTCACGGGCCCGCTCGCGCCTCCCGGCATGGTGATCGAGACCGTCCCCGTCGGCAACCCGGGCAATGCGGGGGAGCTGTCGGGTGAAGGTGCGGGCGGCTATGGCCCTGACCGCATCTGCGGGGCGGTGGACTACGTCTTCAACATCGGCATGTTCGAGGTGACCGCCGGGCAGTACACGGAGTTTCTCAATGCCGTAGCGGACGAGGATACGTACGGGCTGTACAACACGTCCATGTTGTCGTCGAGCGACGGATGCAAGATTCGGCGGACAGGCAGTTCGGGCAGTTATGTGTATCTCGTGGACGCCGACGGGGATGATGTGGAGGACGCTGACTGGCTCGATCGTCCGGTGAACTACGTGTCGTGGGGCGACGCCGCTCGCTTCGCCAACTGGCTCCATAACGGGCAGCCGACGGGCGCCCAGGATCTGAGCACCACGGAGGACGGGTCGTATTACCTCAACGGTGCGACGAGCGATGCCGCGTTGCTGGCCGTGGTGCGCGAGCCGGACCGCACTTGGGTGATACCGTCGGAGGACGAATGGTACAAGGCGGCGTATCACAAGAATGACGGGGACACGGGCAACTACTTCGACTACCCGACGAGCACGGACAGTGTTCCAAGCAACGATCTCATCGATCCCGACCCGGGCAACAACGCGACGTTCTACGCTGGCGGCTACACCATCGGCAGCCCGTACTACAGGACGGCCGTCGGTGATTTTGAGAATTCTGAGAGCCCGTACGATACTTTCGACCAGGGCGGGAACGTGTGGGAGTGGAATGAAGTGATAATTGACGGCGTGGTTCGCGGCGTGCGTGGCGGGTCGTTCGACCAAGACAAAAGCAACATGCGCGCGGCGACCCGCAACGGCGGCATCTCCCCGACGTACGAGTACTACTACATCGGGTTCCGTGTTGCCGAAGTCCCCTGAGTACGCTTCGACAGCACTGCTGGCTTTCGGGGGCGTGGGAGTGCCCGGCAGGAGGAAACGGTAAGGAGGTTACCCTCTGTTCTATACCCCTCTTACCCTTTTCCATCCGAGCGCAGCGAGGATCGCACGACCGCGTCCATGTCCGGCGTCGATTCCTCGATCTTCGAATCGGGCTTTGGCTTGCGCTCCCCTTTCAGGTCGTGATCGGGTCCTTGCCCCTGACGAGGGAATAGACCGCAGGGATGACAAACAGCGTTAGCAAGGTCGAGGTGGTCAGGCCGAAAACCACCACGACGGCCAGAGGGCGCTGAACCTCCGAGCCGATACCTCGGGCCATCAACAGGGGTAGAAGACCGAGGACGGTTGTGGTGGCGGTCATCAGCACGGGACGCAGGCGCAGGAGACCGCCCTCGATCAGGGAGTCGTGTACGGACCGCCCCCGGGCCCTCAACTCGTTGATGTAGCTGACGAGCACAACGCCGTTCTGCACCGCGATGCCGAAGAGGGCAATGAAACCGATCGACGCGGGAACCGACAGGTACTCGCCCGTCACGAAGAGCCCAAAGACCCCGCCGATAAGGGCCAGAGGAACGTTGACGATGATGATGAGGGCGTGTTGCACGTTGCCGAATGACATCCAGAGCATGATGAACACGGCCGCGATGACGATCGGAATGATAATCGAGAGGCGGGCCATCGCGCGCTGCTGATTCTCGAACTGGCCGCCGTACTCGATGTGGTAACCGGGCGGCAGCTCGACCTGATCCTCGATGCGTTTCTGAATCAAAGCGACAACGCTGCCCATATCGGCCCCGCGGACATTGCCCTGGACAATCCAACGACGCTGGTTCTTCTCTCGATTGACCTGGATCGGGCCTACCACCTCTACCACGTCGGCCACCTGGGACAGCGGGATCAGGGATCCGTCGTCCGTATGAACAAGAAGGCGGCGTATCGATTCTGGGTCCACCCGGCGATCTTCCCGAAAGCGCAGGTGAATGCCGAAGCGGCGGGTGCCCAGGTACAGCGTGTCGATGACCTCACCGCCGATGGCGAGCTCGACCATCTCCTGGATCCGGCTGACCGCGATGCCAAAACGGGAGCACGCCGCCCGATCAGCCACGATTTGGACCTGCGGCTGGCCAAAACTTTGCTCGACGGAGAGGTCGACCAGACCACGGACGCCTTCGATGGCCCCGTAGATCTCATTGGCCTTGTCCCGCAAGACGTTGAGGTCTTCACCAAAGAGCTTGATGGCCAGTTGCGCCTTTATGCCGGAAAGGAGCTCATCAAAGGCGTTCTGGATGGGTTGCGTGAAATTCAAGTTGACCCCGGGCCACAAGGACAGTTCCGCGCTCAGGGCTGCCACCAGCTCCTGCTTGTTAGCGTAACGACTCCATTGAGCCAGTGGTTTCAGTTCGATGTGGACTTCCGCGTAGTTGACGGGATGCGGATGGCTCCCGGCTTCCGGACGGCCGATTCGAGAAACGACCTCGTCTACCTCCGGGTACTTCATGATGCGCTGTTCGAGCTTCAGAACGGTCTGGGCGGCCTTGTCCAGGGAGATCGAGGGCGCCATGGCGACGCCGATCAGGATGGAGCCTTCCTCTAGCGTCGGGATGAACTCCGTTCCGATGTAGGGAACGGCGGCGATGCTGGCAACGAAAACGACCAGGGCGAGCGCGATGACCACACGCCGTCTGCGAAGCGCCCAGACGAGCATTGGGCGATAAAGGCTCTTGAGTTTGGCGACGAGCAACAAGTCCTTATTACGCGCCGGCTTGAGCAGATACGAGGACAGCACCGGCGCCACTACGAGCGCTGTGAGAACGGAGCCGAGGAGGGCAAAGGCGATGGTAAAGGCCATCGGGGAAAACATCTTGCCTTCGACACCCTCAAGCGCGAAAATCGGGAGGAACACCGCTATGATTATTCCGATCGAAAAGACGATCGGACGGCTGACCTCCCTCGCCGCGCCGAGGATGACGGTCGATCTTGTCTTCCCTTCGTTCTCGCCATCGGCCAGATGCCGGTGGATGTTCTCCACCATGACGATCGCGCCGTCGCCCAACATGCCGATGGCAATCGCGATTCCCCCGAGCGACATGAGGTTGGCGGAGATGCCTTTGACGCCCATGCAGATGACGGCCACCAGAGCACAGATCGGTAGAGACACGATTACGATGAACGCCGTTCTAACATTGCCGAGGAACAGAAGGAGAGTCAGAAGAACGAGACCCGCCCCGAGGAGCAGCGCCTTCTTGACCGTCCACGTTGCCTGCTCGACAAGTTCGCCCTGTTCATAATAGGGAACCAGCGTGACCCCATCGGGCAGGGATGCCTGGACGTTTTTCACTTTCTTGTATAGACGATCAATCACCTCCGACGTGTTTTCGCCGAACAGCTTCAGCACCATGCCCGAGACGACCTCCTCCTTCCCGTCGCGGGTAACGACCCCTCGCCGAATCTCGTTTCCGTAAGCCACTTCCGCCACGTCGGAGATTCTGACGGCCACGCCGTGTTCGACCTTGATCGGGATGTTGCGGATGTCATCCAGACTTCCCAGGAGGCCAAGTCCGCGCACCAGGAATTCTTCAGATCCGAGCACGAGGAACTGGCCTCCGACGTTCTGGTTGTTCTCCTTGACCGCCTCCACCAGATCGTCGAGAGAGAGGCTGTAACGCAGGAGGGCATCGGGGTCGACGCGTATCTGGTACTGCAGAACGTGACCACCGATCGACAGGATATCCGCCACCCCCCGAACCGTCTGCAACTGGAACTTGACGACCCAGTCGTTGAGTTCGCGCAGGTAGGTGTTCGCATCCTTGCCTTCGGTGTCGACATTCTCATCCAGTTTTAGGTAGTAGATGAAGATCTGCCCGAGTCCCGTCGAAATGGGGCCGAGGATCGGAGGCTCCTCCATCTCAGGCAGTTCCGCGACGGCCACTGCGAGCCGCTCCGCAACGAGCTGACGGGCAAAGTAGATACTGATGTCGTCCCGGAAGTAAACGTAGATCACCGCCATGCCGAAGGCGGAGGTCGATTTGATCTGGGTCACACCCGGAAGCCCGTTCATGGCGGACTCGACGGGATAGGTGACGAGCCTCTCGACCTCCTCCGGAGCCATACCATGGCACTCGGCAAACACGGGAACCATTATCGGGGAGATGTCGGGAAAGGCGTCGACGGGCATCCGGTTGTATTCGTAGGTCCCGTACGCGATCACCGCAACGACTATCACGATGACCAGGCCTTTGGCCCTGAGTGATACCTCGATCAGTCTATCTATCATCCGGCTCTCCTCCCGAGGCGTTCATTCGTCGTTTGACCTGCCCCGGGTATTATGCTCACACTGACAACTGCACGACCGTGCGCGAGTACGCGCCGGTTTGCCGGAGTGGCATGGGCAAACTTGTTTGCCCGTGCTTGACGGCCCGGACCACACGGGCAAGCTGAGCTTGCCCATGGCGCCTGATAGCGCACGCTCGTTTGGACGCGGAATCACCCTTGGCGATCGGGCGCGCTAGTGCCCGTGGCCCGCGTGGGCGTCGAGGTCACTCGTGACGAGCTTGGCTTTGAGCTCAAATGCTCCCTCGGTAACGTAACGCTGCCCCGCGCTTAAGCCCGAGAGCACCTCGATATGGGTTTCATGCCCGCGTCCCAACTGGATGGGTGTGGCCCTCAACCCCTCCTCGGTGTCCAGAAAGACGACCGACTCCTCGTCCAGCCTCTGCACGGCGGTCTTCGGGATGAGGATGGAGGCGCTGTCTTCCCCGGCCGATACTTCGGCAGTTACAAACAGACCCGGTCGCCACGAGCCATCCGGGTTGGGCAACACCACGCGGGCCAGGGCGGTTCGCGTTCTCGCGTCGACGATGGGCGCTACATACGAGATGACCCCCCGGGCCTCGGCCGTGCTGTCGCCTGTGGCAATCCGCACCCACTGGCCTTCCCTCACCACGGCAATGTCTTGCTGATAGACGCGGATGTCGACCCAGACCGAACTCAGGTCCGCAATCGTAAAGGCGTTGGAGTCATCACCGTGCTTCTCGCCGAGGGTCAAATGCTTGTCGATCACCATTCCGTCAAAAGGGGCACGGAGGGGATACCAGGCCAGCTTCTCTTCGGCTTCCCGCAGAGCTGCGACGGCGGCGCCTTGACCGACACTCTCATCCTGCGCGCAGCCCTTGCAGTTGGGGTCGTCGCACTTGTGCGTCTCCGTCGCAGTGTTGGTCTGGGTTTGTCCAAGCAGCTCGAGTTCCGCTATTTCCTCGGAGATAAGCCCCAATACGTAGAGACGTCGCCTGCCACCTTCGAGCTCGATTTCCCGGATGCGCTGGGCCCGCTTCGCCTCGAGCAGATCCCGTTGGATCTTGAAGGCCACACTGTCGCGGGTGGCGGCGTAGACCGCATCCGCTTTCTGGTACTCGGCTTGGGCCGCCTGGTAGTCGCGCTCGCTCGCTACCTTCTTCTCGAACAGCGTCCTCTCCCGCAGATACGCGGCCTCGGCATGCACAAGTTCGGCATACGCGGAAACGAGAATGCTGCGATTCTCCCCCATTTCGCTCCCGTTCATGTCCCGGAGGGTCTCTCGCGAAGGAGATGACTTCAGAACTTCCAGAAGCCGGACCGTGTTGTCGTGGATGGCTTGGGCGCGGGCGAGATCCAGGGTGCAGCAACCGAGCTCGGTCCACTTCGTGAGGTAGTCGACCTTGGCTTCCCCGAGCTCCATGCTCTCGAGCCAGGCCATCACTTCCCCGGCGGCAACGGCATCCCCCACCGATTTGAGAACCTCCCGGACAATACCAGGGGCGCGGGGAACAATGTGCGCGACGCGATCGGCGTTAAGGGCAATCTCTCCCGGAAGGCTAATCCGCGTGGTGATCGTCCCTGGACCGGCGGTAGCCGTTTTGATGCCAAGCTCGTGTCTTTCGTGCTCGTTCAATTGGATCGCCGACTCCGCGCCGTGTTCGTCGTGTTCGCCATGAAGACCATTGTCGTCAGGATCGCCATGTTCGTCGTGTTCGGGGTCGTGGTCCTCTGCGGCATCCTGGTGGTCGTGATCCTCCTCGACGCACTTGGCGTGGTTGTGAACGGGTTCGTCCTGGTCGGTATCGACGGGCGCACAGCCACCCTTAAGGGTCAACCCCAGGCCCATTAGGACGGTAAGGGCCAGGATGCTTCGCCTAGCGTTTTCTTGGGTCATGGTTCCACTTTCTCCTCGGCTTGCCTCAGCTCTACAACCCGCGCCAGGTCGGCATCGGCCTCGGCGACGAGCGTTGCAATAGTTGCGCCGGTGGTTCGTTCCAATTCGGGTATGGTCGTGGCTGCGGTTGTAGCGGCTGCCACATACTGACTACGGCTGTCCAGAAAGAACCGTTCGGCCTCGAGAACGGATAGGAATGATGCCCGTCCGGCGCGGTAAGCTTCGCGCGACAGATCGAGATTGCGCTGGGCCAGAGGGATGGAGCGATCCCGGTAGATCTGCGCGAGCTTCCACGCCGTCAGCGTCCGATCGACCGCCCCACGTACCTCTTGGACAACCGCCCGGTCGAGCGCTTCCAGCGTCTTGCGGGCTTGCTCCCAGGCGTACCTCGCCTTCGCAATCCCGGCTTGATTCTGATCAAAGATGGGCAGCTCTATGTTCAAGCTCGGCCCGATGCTGAAGTCTGTGTGCTCGTCCTGGTCCGACCTTGATTCAATCTCCGGTACGGTCAGAGCGCCTTTGGCGACCGACGCACGCACCGTATCGGCGAGAATATCTTGACTATGGCTCCGTTCTCGCCCGCCTCGCTCCATCTCCACACCAAGCTCAACGGCAGGGAAGCGACGGCGGTACTGCTCCTTTAAGCCCGCTTCGGCCAGCAAGAGCGATTGCCGAGCGGCCCGGATGTCGAGACGCTGCGCCGACGCGATGTCGATGATGCTCTCCAAATCGAAGGACTGTGGAGGGACCTCCGGGAGCTTATCGAGGAGCGTAAGCTCGTCACCATCCGTGGTAATTCCAAGCAACGTGGCCAGCGTGCGGCGAGCCTCGGCAGCCGCAAGCCGGGCGGATCCTGCCGACAGTTCCGCTTCCAAGGCCAGGCTGCGTGACAGGTTGACATCCAGCTCATTGGCTGCGCCGGCTTGCTGGCGCGTCAGCGCCATATCGAGCAGGCTCTGTGCGACGGTGAGGTTTTCCTGAGCGATCCGGTGCTGTTCGTCCGCACCGATTGCCTTGAAGTACGCAACCTTCGCATCCACAGCGAGATTGGCCGCTCGTCGAGCGGTTTCCAGGATCGTCCGATCGAGCGATCGCTGAGCTACGCGCTTCCGCACCGGAATGTGCCAGAGGTCGGCAATGTTCTGAGCCAAGCCGGCTTCCAGATTCGCCAGACCGCCTCCCGATGGAAACTGCAGCGCGATTCCAAGTGATGGATTGGACAGCAGGCCGGACTGCACAACGTCTGCCCGAGCCATCCCAATGTCCATCAGCGCCGCCTGGAGCATCGGGTTGTTGAGCAGGCAGATCTGCGCGGCTTCGTTGGCAGTAATCCCCTCATGGAGCAGTTCGTCAACGAGACCGGGGATCAGGTAGTTGTCCTCAGGTTGATAGACCCGCTCCTGCCCGGTGGCTTCGGTAACCTGCCGGCCGAGTTGCGCATAGTCGAGGCGCGGGTCCACCGTGGCACAGCCGGTAAGCGACGCGCCGCCGAGCAGCCAAAAGCTGATTATTAGTTGTTTTCGGATCATGCAAATGATTCCTCGCCGTGGTCGATAACCGTCGGCCGCCGAGTACGCGCATCGCAAGAGCAGCCGTTTGGGTTGTCGAGACAAATCCCTGTCGACACCCAATTGCCGCCGGGACTAGCAGGCCGTTGAAAAAGGTGTGGCGTGGGCTTCCAGCCCGCGTTTTCACCGGCTGGAAGCCGGTGCCACGCTAGAAAGAGACCATTTTCAACAGGCTGCTAGAGGCGAAGAATCAAATCAGTAAGGGGATATCGCTTGGGGGAAACGGAAGTGGTCTAAGAAGTGCCAACCGTAAATGATCGGCGCTTGGTTGAAGCGTTTGAGATTCAGCCCGTACCAACGCGATGAACATCGGGACTGCTTGGCCCGGGTGAATCGGCTCGCCGTCGGAATCGCCAACCGGCTTGTCCCATCGCGCGACGGCCACCATACTGCACGGGTCCTGGGGGCATGGCTGTTCGTGCGAACAAGGGTCCTCGTGATGATGATCCGACTCTGGCCCGTGGTCGCACTGGTGATGCAGAGCCCCCGCAACGCACAGCGAGCGCGTCGCGGTCAGGCTCCAGACGACTAACAGGATGCTTACAGTTCGCACCATACCGTTTATTCTATCGACGCGTCGATCGCGGGGCAACCTGGAGCTGTAACTGTGGCGCAACAGGACTTCCCAAGTGTGCCGCCTGGACACCGACCCATAAGTGACGTTCCCCGAGGTGGTCGCCATCGGGCAGGTCCGTCACGACTCATTGAGCCGTTCCTCCAGCTTGCCTCGAAGCGATTCCGGAATCGCTTGGGGTTGAAACTGGTCGTCGGCGATCGTGCAGTACACCGCGGTCATTCGCCCGAGGGCGATCCGCTTTCCGGCGCACCGAAACTCCACTTCGTAGGTGACTGACTTCTGTCCGACCTTCACAACCCGAAGGGCCAATTCCAGCTCGTCGTCGAAACGCACCGGTGCGAAATGCTCGCAACTCGTGGCGACCCGGGGCCAACTGGTCTCGCCCCGGCCGACGCCCATGACCACGCGAACGCCCAGCGAGCGCCAGAACGCGTGCTCCGTCTCCTCCATGAATCGATAGTAGTGGGCGAAGTAGAGCACACCGGCGCGGTCAGTCTCCGAGAAATGGACCCGTCTGGTTAGCACAAACTCCTGCGGCATGTCGGCCTCCGATGATAATACACTCTGGGATCCAGCTCCAGCCGAAGACTCGGCAAGGAATCACCGATCATATCCGGTCTACTCCCTGCCTTTCAAGCGCGTCTTCTGCGGTGGAAGATACTTGTGCTATGGCAGTCTGTCTAATGCGCCTACGGCAGAGAATGAACCACACCACAACGGCGATCGCCGCCAGTGCACGGGCAGGCAAGCTATTGGTGCGAGAATCCCTTCCCCTTCACCTCATGGGATAGGAATCCCGCGGGTGAACAAGGCCCAGTAGTCGCCAGCCTCCTTTCGCGTACATGGTTTGTTCCTTCAAAGATCCCCTCATTTGAGGAATCGCTCCTCGATGACCTGCCTGGCGGCATCGAACGCAGCGCTCGCAGCCGCAAAATCGACCTTCATGGCTTTGAGCTGTGCGGGTCCTTTGACCCTCGAGTTGGGTTTCGACAGCTTGTTCAGTGGAATCTGAGCCGAGGGGCCGGCCGCCAGCCGCTCTTCCAC
>JBARRC010000346.1:0-9755 GCA_049644045.1 Phycisphaerae bacterium | reverse complement strand
GCCCTGGCCCGTTCGGAGGCACAACGGTGGTCGTAGTCCCCGAAGGTGTGACGGAGCACGACATAGAGGGTTGGCTGGCCCTCGAAGATGATGACCCGCTTGCGAAACAGAGCCGGCTCTACCGTCTGCGCATCGCGACGATCGACGGCGAGCGGAGTCTGTCGACCGTCCTCTCGAAGCTCCACGCTGCCAGTCGGAACAACGCGCTCATCGTCCCTGCAACCTTCTGTGCCGACGCCGCGTTCATGCGCGCCCTCAAGCTAAGCGTGCGGCAGTTTGACAATCAGATGACACTCCACTGGCTGCCCGGGCTCGGGGGAAGGTAGATTCCGGTCTTGCCGGCCGACACCATTTCCACAGGAGATTACGTTAAGCATGAGCTCTCAATCGTCCTGGAGCCGGATGCGCATCGTGTCACCGTCAAAGACAGGATAAAGCTACCGCGATCACTGCGGCGTGCGGGAGCCGAGTTCACCTTGAGCGCCGCCTTGACGGCGTTGCCCCATGAGCCGAACACGCGCGATCCGGCCTGATACAGGTTCGATTCCACGCCTCTCTTGCTGCCACCGAGAGACAGCGGCAGGCCCGCTGCTTCACGCCGCAGAATCTCGCGGATGATCTTCTCGCGTGTCCACTTGGCCAGGGTGCTATCTTCGTGCATCCGCGATGATTGTCTCGAAGCGTGCTACGATGTCCGGGTGGTGTTGATCCAGGTACTCACGAACCCGGCTGTTGGTAAGCAGGGCACGTGCGTAGATAGCCAGCCGCAGCAAGCCGACCGTGCAGAAGCTTATACAGACGGGAGTAGAAGTCGTGCTTCTGCTCGGCCTCGGTCAGCTTCTTGAGCAGATCATTCTTGCGCTGGGCCGTTTTGTTCCATGGATTGCGCTTTCGCCCTTTCCGCGTCGCACGCAAGGGTGGTGGCGTCTTCAGTATCAGGCTCTGGGCGAAGGCCACGCTGTAGTCCTTGTAGCCCTTCATGGCCGAGGGAATCGCGAATTGGGGCGCTGACCCGGCAGTTATCGGACAATCTGCCATGTGGCATGCTTGACCGCGCGGCGGAGCACGGCGATTCCGTCCGGGTATCAGGCTTCTGTTGCGGTGGTTATGCGCCCGCCGGGGCGAGGCGTGCGTTGCACACGACCGCCGGACCCCGTACAAAGGAGGGCAGAACGGGTGGTTGTCGCGACGATCAAGCGATACTGGAATTGATGTCGTTGGCACTCGGCCGCAGTGCCGATTGTGGGGTTTCGCTGATGATGTCGCCGCGTAGGAGGACGTTCAAATGAACAAGCCTGGCCAACCTCCTGCTGGTTGGCGGCCCAAGGATCTTGTCACGTTTGCGCGGCGTATTCTGCAGCAGGCGAACCTGGGCACGTCACGCATCGAGTTTCTCAGGGATGCTTCGAGGCAACTGCTAGAGCTCTCCGACTGTGACGCACTGGAGCTGCAGACCTTCGGCGATGTCGCCTATTGTTGGCGGTCGACCCGCCGCCCAACGGAGTCCTTCTCCTTTGATCTCAGCGAGAGCGATGTGGACAGCGGGGAGTCGGATTCACGCGATGATCGCGACTGGCCGGATCTGGTCCAACTTACACGGAACGCTCTCTCCGGACAAATCGATCTCTCCGCGCCCTGCCTTACAGAGCACGGGAGCTTCTGGACTGGTGACCTAGCGAAGACCTTGGCTGCCCCTTCCTGTGGATCACACGAGCGTTTGGGGCTCACAGCTGGGATCACGTCGCTGGCGCTAATCCCCTTCATGATCACCGACCGGGATACCGGACTACTGCGAATGGAATCCGAACGGCGAGACGTCTTCGTGCAAGATAGAATGGAGTTCTACGAATGCGTCGCGCAGACCCTTGGGATTGGAATAGCCAGTCGGCGAGCCCAGGCAGCGCTTAATGAGCGGGTCAAGGAGTTCACGTGCCTATACGGCATTGCTCGCGCTACTAGACAGCTTGATCGATCAGTGCAAGGCGTTCTGCAGGACATCGCGGCCTTCCTTCCGCCCGCATGGCAGTATCCGGATGTTGCAGTCTCCCGGATCGTGTTCGACGGCAAGGAGTACGGCACGACCGATTTCAAGTCCGTCCGCTTCCGCCAGAGCGCGAGGATCGTTGTGAGCGGGGCACATCGCGGTACGGTCGACGTAGGATACGTCGACGAGAAGCCGGAATTCGCAGAAGGACCATTCTTAGAAGAGGAGGGTGACCTTCTCGGGGCCGTGGCTCGGGAGATCTCGCTTTTCATCGAGCAGAATGAAGCCGCGAGACAGAGGGGACAGCTTGAGGGGCGGTTGAGGCACGCCGACCGGTTGGCTACTATTGGCCAGCTGGCTGCCGGGGTCGCGCATGAGATCAATGAGCCTTTAGGAGGCATCTTGGGGTGCGCACAACTCGCGAGAAAGGCCCCTGACCTAGCAAAGGAAACCGCGACCGACCTCGACGACATCATAGCGGCCTCATTGTATGCACGTGAGATTGTCAAGAAACTCATGCTCTTTGCCCGGCAAGCGCCTTCCAAGAGTACGCACGTCGACCTGAATCAGATTGTCGAGGAGGGCATGTCCTTCCTCGAAGCCCGTTGCGCGAAAGAGGGAGTCGATCTGGTCCGGGACCTCGCCCCTGACTTGCCTCTGACGCTCGCCGATTCCTCTCAACTTCAACAGGTGCTGGTCAACCTGGCCGTGAATGCGCTACAAGCGATGCCTAACGGCGGTACATTGACCGTAGCGACACGCGCTGACGACGTATCGGTAGTCCTAGCTGTTGAAGATACCGGTGAGGGAATGAGCGATGACGTAAAGAACCAGATCTACGACCCGTTTTTCACGACCAAAGATGTAGGCGAGGGGACCGGCCTGGGGTTGTCGGTTGTACACGGAATCGTCGTCTCACATGGAGGATCGATCAAGTGCAACAGCAAGGCTGGCAGCGGTACGTGTTTTAAGATCCAGCTTCCGCGTTCAGTGTTTCCGGATACCGACGAGCCGCAAGACAGCGAATATGAATAGGCAGAAAGAGAACATCTTGGTCGTAGATGATGACTCCGTCGCGCGGAAAGTCGTCCAGCGTAATCTCACGTCCAAGGATTATCATGTCATTACCGCGCCCAGCGTCCCTGTGGCCATCCAAATCCTCGACACGACCCCGATCGACCTTGTCATCACCGATCTCAAGATGCCCAAGGTGGGGGGGATCGATCTCATCAGGCATGTCCGAGCGAATTTCGAGGACACGGCAGTAATCATGATCACCGGCTATGCCTCCATCGAAACGGCCGTGGAAGCGGTCAAAGAGGGAGCCGAAGACTACCTGCCCAAGCCCTTCACCGACGAAGAACTATTTGCCGCTGTCCAGAAGGCGCTCGACCATTTGCATGTGCGCCGAAGCACGCGTGCTGACGTAGCCGAGGAGGCGGTCGCGCCGTTTGACCTCATCGGCGAGTCCGAGGCGATGCGGAAAGTGTGTCGAGCGATCTCCAAGGCCGCGGGGACGACAGCAACTGTGCTCATTACCGGCGAGAGCGGCACGGGGAAGGAGCTTGTCGCCAGGGCCATCCACTATACTAGCCGAAGGGCTACGGCGCCTTTCGTGCCAGTGAACTGCGCGGGTATCCCCGATGGGCTCGTCGAAAGCGAGCTTTTCGGACACATGAAGGGGGCCTTTACCGGTGCCCTCATGACCCGAGCTGGTTTTTTCATTACGGCCAATGGCGGCACCATCTTCCTCGATGAGATCGGTGAGCTTACGCTAGCGACACAAGCGAAGCTGCTTCGCATTATCGAGGACAATCAGGTCCAGATGGTCGGGGCGAGCCGTCCCCAAGAAGTCGACGTGCGCGTCATCGCCGCAACGAACAAAGACCTGGCAAGCTTGGTGAAGAAGGAGGCCTTCCGTGACGACTTGTTTTTCCGACTCAACGTCCTGACAATCGACATCCCACGGTTGTGCGAGCGCGACGACGATGTGCTCCTCCTCCTGCGACACTTCACCTCGGAGTTTGCCCAACAGGCGGACAAACCAGCCCTGCAGTTTTCAGACCGTGTGCTTCATGTCCTGCGAGGCTACCATTGGCCGGGCAACGTCCGCGAGTTGCAGAACCTCGTCCAGCGCCTTGTTGTGTTAAACGAAAGTGGCAGTATCGACGTGTCAGATCTCCCATCCCTCATGCGGTTCTCGGTTCAAAACGGAAGGGAGGTCGAGCGCACCTTGGCCGAGGCTGAAGCGGACCACATCCGCAAGGTGCTCGCCAGCGCAAGCGGGAACAAGACGCGAGCGGCCCAGATACTGGACATAAGCCGCAAGACCCTCCGCGATAAGCTGCATCGACACAGCCTCGAACCGCCACCCGAATGATCCCGCACTGCGGCCCTATTCGAGCCGGTACGTTTCTGACCGGGGTGGTTCAATCCTGCTCGCGCGGCGTGTGGTGAGCCTGCCGTTCGGGAAGGTCCATGCCTGCCGACGAAGCCCGCCTGTGCCGATCATAAGTACTTGCCATGCAAGCAGTTACGCGCTGCACCCGCCTGATGTGCGGCTCGCTGGGTGCACCGGTTCGAGTGCGATTCTCCACGGCACACCTGTTGCTCTCATGTTTTGCGGATCGACCGGTAGGAGCCGGCCGAACGATGACGTCCGGAGAAACGAGAAATAGGGAGGTGCATCGTGAGCCCTACCCAACCACATCGGAAGACGGTCGCGAAACTACAGAGGCTAAAAGTGAGAATGGTCGGTTCGACGAGTGACGAGCGTGACGCAGGCAGCGAGCAGCCTGAGTACTGCGGTCTGTGCTTAACTTGTAGGCACACCAGCACTTGCACCTTCCCGCGCAGTAAAGATCGCCCGGTGCACTTCTGCGAGGAGTTCGACGGGGAAGAAGACAAACCGGCGCTGACCGTTGTTCATCACGAGGAAGTGCTCGACCAAGAAGCGATCGCCGACAGGGAGAAGTACCCGGGTATCTGCTCTACCTGCGAGAAACGTGAGACCTGCACGTTTCCCAAACCTGAAGGCGGCGTGTGGCACTGTGAAGAATTTGAGTAGCGTGGCCGGGCAAGGCGCTTAAGGCGAACACTTGCTCAGTCTGACGCCTGCGCTCCGCATGACGGAGCAGGAAGAAGGAGAAACGGTTGTGAGCACTACACTTGTGGCAAAAGATGCCCCCGATAAAGGCGGAAATGACCGCGGTCGTGAAGGTGTCGTCCATGATCGGCGAGGGGTTGACTCAACCGTAGCCGAGACGACGGCACCACTGGCCCAACCGCCTGAATCCAAGATGCGAAAGAGCGTGTATGCGAACGTCATTACTCAGTTCGATAAGGCGGCGGAGCTAATGCGCCTCGACCCGGATATTGCGAAAATCCTCGCGACAACCCAAAACGAGGTCGTGGTCCATTTCCCAGTAAGGATGAACGACGGTCATATCGAGATGTTCACCGGCTACCGCATCCAACACAACAACACGCTGGGACCGTTTAAGGGAGGCCTACGCTACCATCCGCAGGTCAACCGGGATGAGGTCCGCGCCCTGGCCACCTGGATGACCTGGAAGTCGGCACTTGTGGGAATCCCCTTCGGTGGGGCGAAAGGAGGGCTTCAGCTTGATCCCTCCAAATACTCGCCGACCGAGTTAGAACACATTACACGACGCTTCACCTTCGCGCTCGGTGATACCATCGGTGCAGAGTTCGACATACCCGCTCCGGATGTCAACACCAACGCCCAGATTATGGCGTGGATCCTTGACACCTATCTGTCAACGCTTCCGCCACACGAGCGGCAGCGTAACATCCATGTCGTTACCGGCAAGCCGGTTGCAGCCGGCGGTAGCCTTGGACGAGACAAGGCTACCGGACAAGGCGTAGTTTTCACCATTCAGAAGTGGGCTGAGGACCACGGTGTATCGTTAGACGGCGCAACTTTCATAGTTCAAGGCTTCGGAAACGTCGGGTCGTGGGCCTCCCGGTTGCTGACGGACCTCGGTGCGAAGCTAATTGCCGTGGAAGACGTCACCGGCGTGGTACACAACGAGGACGGACTCGATCCCAATAACCTGCTGGAATACGTCGAGATTCACGGTGGAGTGTTCGAGTATCCAGGTGGCAGCCCCGGGGACCACATCGGGTTCCTACAGACCAAGGCGGACATCTTCATTCCGGCCGCGCTTGAAAACCAGATTACTGCCGAGACTGCCCGGTGGCTCAAAGTCGGGCTCGTAGCGGAAGGTGCCAACGGCCCTACGGATCCTGATGGAGACGCCATCCTGCAAGAGCGTGGGATCGACGTGATCCCCGATATTCTCTGCAATTCGGGGGGCGTCATCGTCAGTTACTTCGAGTGGCTCCAGAACAAGCGCAGCGAGTTCTGGGACCTGGAAGAAGTGGACTGCAAGCTGCGCAAGAAGATTACAAACGCTTACGAGCGCGTTCGCGATGAGGCCAAGGAGCTGGATATCGACTGGCGCACGGCAGCCTATGTCATCGCCCTGGCACGGATCGAGAAGGCGTACCAAGAGCGCGGGATCTTTCCGTGACCTAGAAGTTCTTGGGAGCGCGACCACGGATACCCGAGGTTCGAATTGCGTGAAGATCAATCCAAGTGAGGAGAATTGCCATGCTTACTTCGAAACACACGTGCGAACCGGCCACTGCCGAGCATCGCCTGGATATTCTACGGCAAGAAGAAATCGACCGCAGGATCGAGGACGCCAAGTACCTACCCGGAGGTCACCGCATAGGAGGTCATACTCCGGTCGCTCTAGTCAAGCCGCGTCATGTCGGGCTAACACGCGCCGAGGAACATGCCTTGTGGCTTACGGACATCAGCCGTTGGCAGGGGGAATACCAGGCTGTCTTGGATGATCTCGAACGCGTACATGGGTTCATCGTCGAGAACGGAGATGCTCTGCGCGAGCACGCTGAGACACTTAATGATGTGATCGCTAAGTACGATGCGATGACCGAGGAGTATGAGGTGCTGAAGTCTGCGCACGCCCGAACACGTCGCGCCCACGAGCGAATGGAAGAGCATCGCCAGCAAGTAATGCCCAGACTGTGGGGCGTGACTAGGGCAATCCAGGAGGCTTTTCGGTCGGTGCCAGCGACTCCTCGTCCGGGAGATAGGTTGAGATGAGGAAGCTTGCTCGAAAGCAGAATGGCATGACCAAGCTAGCAATCTACATGACAGTCGAAGATATGGCGTGCCTCGGTCGGCTGCTGATTTCCGCCGCGGCTGCAACTCCCGACGAATCGGTGCGGGCCCTGGACGAGAAGATGGACGGGGCCAATTTCGTGCGGCCTGAGGAGATCCGACCCGACGTGGTGACGATGAACTCGAAAGTGCGCACCACGAACCTGGATTCCGGCGAGGAGCACGTGTTTACACTGGTGTTCCCCGAGGACGCAGACGAAAGGGTGCACAAAGTGTCCGTGCTGGACCCGGTCGGCGTGGCGGTTCTCGGTTACAGGGTGGGTGACGAGATTGGATGGAAGACCCACGGAAGTACTCTGAATCTGAGGATCGAGGAGGTGATGTGCCAACCTGAAGACCAAGCCCGGTGCCACCGTTAGACAATGAACGCCGGGTGCGAATCGCGTTCTGGCGGAGTGTTTCGAAGCAGCGGCGTTCTACTACGCGGGCTCATCATCCCGTCGCGGACTCGATCCGGACTCTCGGGGGGGGGCGCCGATCGGGTAGGGGCGTGATCCCTTCGCTTTGGCATGCAACGCCGTCTGCAGCTTCCGAATCTTTTCCGGAGTTTCCAGGCTCACGCCAATCTCCCGACTCTCGCCACTTTTGACCTTGAACCGAGGCCTCAACCGATTCGTTACCTCCTCGATTGCTACCGGCTGGAGCGACCAGTTGGCCGGGCGGGAGTCGCACCCGCTGAGGTCCCCTGCCTTGACAAACCCTACATAAAGGATGTTCTGTAAGACAATTGGAGCCGGCAGGGAACGCCTGCCGACGACATCCCCGGTCGGAGGCAGTTGCCAGCGCTGAAGCCGAGGATTCCGAAGCTTCGCATCCTGCGATCGCGCCCAACGGACGGGAGCGGGCATGTCGAGTGTCGGGTCAGCCACGATCGACGCAACGGCGTCAGCCCTATGTGCCGGATGATGAACTTCGGTTGGTGGCCCAGATGAGCGAGCTGGCCGGCGAATACGGACGCTACGTTTATCCGCCGGGTTTCCGGTCGGCGGTTTTCTTCGCGGCACCGAACCAGTCGCGGACGTTTCTCGCCAGAACCTCCGGATCGGCCTGGGAGACGATGTAGTCGCGAAGCGGTTGCGGGATCTTCAGTGTTTTCATGGTGTTGTCGGCGCGGGACCAGAGGCGCTTGGTCTTGGCTTCGGATTCAGCCAGGGCGAGCTCGGTGACGATTTCCTGCAATCGGGTCAGCAGGATGGTGTCGCGGTGATCGTAGTACCGCGAGATGAGCTTCTTCTGGTAGGGCGTGTAATCAGGCACGGCTACACTCCAGCACCGTTTCCAGACTCGCGCCGTTCCCAGAAAGGTTGGCCGGTTTCTTCCCCCGTTGCCAATGCGGGAATGAGTGGGTACTGGGGCCGAGAAGCAACCTCCCCCAACCCCTCCTTGTTAAGGAGGGAAGCCGAGTAAGAAAGAGTACCTTTTCGGACACGGCGCTAGCTCCGCAATCAACGCGAGCAATCATGTTCGGAGGCTGATCACCCCGTCGCGGGCGGCAGCAGGCCGGCACGGGTCAGGGTTTCGCTGCCGTCGGCGATGGCGGGGTGCAGCTCACCGAGTTCCCGGTAGACAACGTCTGCCCCCGCCCGGAAGAGGCGCTCCTCTGAGTACGGGCCAAGAGGGATCCCCACCGCGACAATGCCCGCCTCGCCGGCGGCGCGGACCAGTGACTCGCTCGCCGCAGCCACCAGGGTTCGCTCATCACCGGCGGTGAGTGCGCGCAGCTCCTTGGGTCGCTTGCGTGGGTCCGCGTCGAGGCGCTCGACTCGATTCGCAAACTTCAGCAGGTCACGTCGATCCAGGACAGCCCGGCGGGCATCGAGGTTTGATCCGAGCGTCACGAGACAAACTGATCCGGCCGCGGACAAAGATGCGAGTGCGCGGTCGATGGATTCGTGAGGCTTCAGGTCGGTGAGGACTTCGTCGGCTTCGAGGCCCTCGTCAAATCGCACGTGATACTCCTTGAGCTTTCCGGGTCTGGCACCTCGAAGAACATTCGCTTCGCAGCCTTGCTTGCGTGTCAGACCCCAGAACACAGCCCGCTCGAGCGCGAACCAACCCACCGCCGCGGCGACCTCCCGATGCACGCGATACCAGATGGGCGCGACATCGAGCACGGGGCCGTCGATTTCGAGGATTAGATTCATTCCATGGCCTCGCTAATTCACATTCTTGCCGGCGGTTGGTCAGGGCATTATCTCAATTCTACGTGATCCGATCAAGGCACTCTTGCGCACTGATGGTAAACATTCAGTAAACTCGTGGTCGTCTGCGGGGAGGGGCAGGAATTATCTGTTCCGTGCTGAACACAGATGCTCGGCCCGGCTAGCATGGCGGCATGCTTGTTAAGGATGCCGAGTGCCGCAGCCTGCTCGTTGAGGATACCGAATGCCGTGGGCTGCCGGCTGAAGATGTCCAGCCCCGTAGCCTGCCGGTTGACCGCACGCAAACCAGCAGTGTGTCGGCTGACTGCACCGAACCTTGCAGCCTGGTGATCGAACTCCGCCGGCAGGCCCATTACTGGCGGGCGATGCACGCCCG
>JBARRC010000345.1:0-6695 GCA_049644045.1 Phycisphaerae bacterium | reverse complement strand
GATCAAGGGGGTCCGCCAACGCGTAGGTCGGTAATTGCAACGAGCCGCGGGCTTCAGCCCGCACAGTACACTCCGAGCCGCATGCTTTAGCTTGCGCGGTGTCTCGACTTCCAGTGACACCGCGATGGTGTCCGAAGCACCGCGCGGGCCCAGGCCCGCGGCTCGCCTCGTCCCGTGTCGTCCCTCGCCCATCACACGTTCCCTCGATTGCCACTGCCACTCTGACAAGGCTTATACCACGCCCACACCACAGAGAACAACAGACCCGCCGGACACGCGTACGCGGGGTCCGTGACACTTCCGGCGGGATGGGTACGCCCGAACAGGCTTCAGGTCCGCGGCTTGGTTTGTTAAACACTCTTAGCTGGGTCCGTTGTCGGTGGTGGTAGACGAGGTCTCCCGCGGCGCCGCGGGGTCCTCGATGAACCTCCAAGGTTTGACGGTTACCAGGAAGGTCACCAGCGCGATCAGCACCATGGCGAGCGCGAACAGTGCGCGGTAACGCTGGAGGACGACCTGGCGTTCCGCAGCCACGGCGGACCGCTCCGCCGGCGTTGGTCGCGGATGGGCGGGTACTGGCGTCGCGGCATCGGGCCCGGTCGCAACCCCGGGTGGTACATCACTACTCGATTTAGCTCGTTTCTTTTCCAGCTTAGCCTGGGCCTTGGCGGCTTTCTTGACAGCCTTGGCGGCGTCTTTGGGTTCGCCCATCAGTCCGTCACTCCGAGAGTCTGCGTTCCACGGGAAGGGCCAGTGCCTGGAGGTGGCGGTGTGCGTCCTTCTGTTCGCGAAAGGCTTGCAGGTCCTTAAGCAGGGCGTCGACCCCTTCGTCCGGCACCTGGGCCTGAATCACGGTGACGTTGCCCGGGAAGACCTGGGTACCGAAATGCTTCCCGTCGCGGTCTTTGCCCTCGATCATCGAATGCCGTGCGTAATTGCCAATCTCGTGGCGATCGAGGATCGCTTCGATGATCTCGGCGTACTCAAAGTGGAAGCTCAGATGCAGCAGTTTCATGTGACGGCCTCCACGCGTTCGACCTGCGGTTGGCGACGAAAGAGGCGCAGCACCCACCGTTGGAGTTGGTCAAAAAGCGTGTACACCACCGGGATGACCAGCAAGGTCAGCATGGTTGAGGCCAACATTCCCGCGGCCACGGAAACCCCCAGCGAAGAGCGCGCCTCAGCCCCCGCGCCATAGCCGAGGGCAATCGGCATCATGCCCAGAACCGTCGAGATGGCGGTCATCAGCACCGGGCGGAAACGGACACGCGCCGACTCTTTCGCCGCGTCGATAATGCTTCGGCCGCGGGCGGCGAGCACGTTGGCGTAGTCGAGCAAGAGAATGGCGTTCTTCGTGACCAGGCCCAACAGCATGATCAGGCCGATGAAGGTGAACATGCTGAAGGTCATGTCCAGGGCATACAACGCGCCAAAGGCACCGATGCCGGCCAGTGGCACAGTCATAAGGATCGTCAGCGGGTGCAGGAACGACTCGAACTGCCCGGCGAGCACCAGGTAGATGAAGATCACGGAGAAGATGATCGTGATCGTCAGGTAGTAGAACGATTCCTGGAAGTCCCGCGCCTGACCGGCCACAGTATAGTCGAAGCTGCGGGGCAGATTCTCGTCGAGATAGTTTTGAAGCTTGTCAAGCGCGTTGCCCAGCGCAACGCCGGGCGGCGTGGAGGCTGAGACGGTGACCGAACGGAGGCGGTTGAAGTGGTGGATCTCGCTGGGACCGATGGTCTCCTCGATCTCCACCAGGTTGCCCAGAGAGACGAGGGTTCCGTTTGATCCCCGTACATACAGGTCGCGCAGTGCGGCGGGAACCATTTCACCTTTGCCAACAACTTCCGTAATCACGTCATATCGTTCGCTGGCACGCTCGATTTTCGATATGTCCGGCTCGCCGAGCAGGTATCGCATCGTGTTGGAGATATCGGCGACGGAAATGCCCATCTGCGAAGCCTTGTCACGATTGATGGCGATGTTGACCTGCGGCTTGTTCATCTTCAGGTCGGAATTCACCCCGATGTACTCCGGCTGGGTTCTCATCCAGCCCATGACGGCTTCCTGTCGGCGGGCCAGTTCATCGATGTCCGGGTGCTGAAGGACCATCTGAAGCGGCGCGCCGCCGGGGCCTACCGAGGTGATCTCATGGATGTAGGCGCGACCGCCGGGAATCTGCCCGAGGCGACGGCGCATTTCCTGCATCAACTCGACCTGATGGCGCTCACGTTCCTCGCGCGGTGTAAGGTGGACGAAGGCCAGGCCCTCGTTGACCTTTCCCGGCCCGCCTCCTCGGGAGAGCCCGATGGCCAGGAACTGATGCGCTACCTCGGGTGTAGCCGCAAGGACGGCTTCGATCTGCCGAGCGAAGCCGTCGGTCTCTCCAAGCGTCGCGCCTTCCGGGGTCTCGAATACGATCATGAACTGCGCGCGATCGACGATCGGGACAAACTCGGTGGATAACTGTGTGAAGAAATGGATCCCGACGGCGAACGCCGCAATGCCGATCAGCACCGTGATCGCCCGATGCCGAAAGGCACGCTCAAGCAACCAGGCGTACCCGGACTCCAACCCCTTGAACATTTGCTCTGACCAGCGGAACAGTCTGCCGTGTCGCTCCGGAACGCGCAGGATGCGCGAGCACAGCATCGGGGTGAGCGTCAGGGCGGTGAACGTGGAGGCAAAGACGGTGACCGCCACCGTCAAGCCGAACTCGAAGAAGAACCGACCGATCAGGCCGCCGGTAAAAGCCACGGGAATGAACACCGCTGCGAGGGACAGGGTGTTGGCAACGGCGGGGAAGGCCACCTCGGTCGTGCCCGTGCGGGCCGCGGGCTTTGATTCAGCGCCCTCCTCCATGTGCCGGTAGTTGCTCTCCAACACAACGATCGCGTCGTCCACCACAATCCCGATCACCAGGATCAGACCGAGCATGGAGACCACGTTCAGGCTGAAGCCCATCACGTGCATGACGGCGATCCCCGCCAGCAGTGAAGTGGGGATGGCCAGGGTGGTGATCAGCGTGCCCCGCCCGCTGCGCAAAAACCCCAGCACGACCAGCATCACCAGACCGGTGGCGAGGAAGATGGTCTTCACCAGGTCGGTGATGTTCTCTTCGATGTACTGCGAGTCGTCCATGGCGATCGAGTACTTCAGCCCGGGCGGGAAGTGCTCGGCCACGCGCGACATCCGTTCGAGTACGGCGCCCGCCAGAGCCACAGTGTTGGCATCGCTCTGCTTCACCACGCCGAGACCCACCGCGATCTCACCCGTGAATCGCGCCACCCGTCGATCGCTCTCCACGCCGTCGACGGCCTCACCAACATCCGCAAGGCGCACCGGTGATCCGTTGCGGTAGGTAATGATAAGGTCGTTAAGCGGTTTAGCCGAGGAGAATTGTCCCTGGGTCTTTACCAGGAATTCGCGGTTCTTGCTCTCGATCCGGCCGGAGGGAATGTCCACGTTGTTTCGGCGGACGGTCTCCACGACGTCCTGCACGGTAAGGTGATGGGCGGCGAGCTTCGCCGGGTCCAGGCGCACCCGTACCGCATAGCCGCGCTGACCACCGATCTGGATCCGCCCGACGCCGCGGATGTTCTCCAGGCGTTCCTTGATGGACTTGTCGGCATACTCGGTCAGGCGGACCTCGTCCCACCGCTCGTCTCCCGTGAGTGCAATCCACATGATTGCCTGCGCTTCCGGATCGAGTTTGCGTACGATCGGTTCTTCGATGTCGTCGGGCAACTTGCGGCGGGCACGGTCCACGCGGTCGCGGACGTCCTGAGCGGCCACGTCGATGTCACGCCACAGCTCGAACTCGGCGGTGATCGTCGCGACCTCTTCGCGGGCCTCGGAGCGCAGTTCCTTTAGACCCTCGATCGTGTTGATCTCCTCCTCGAGCGGCTCGATGATCTCGGTCTCGATCACCTCCGGCTCGGCGCCCGACAGCACCACGTTGACACTGACGATGGGGAAATCAATATCCGGAAATTCGCGCACCGGCATCTGGAAGTAGCCGTACATGCCGAAGATCGCGATGATCAGAAAGACCACGATCGTCAGGACCGGTCTTCGGATGCAAAAGTTCCAGATCATCGGCGTTAATCCGGTTCGACGTCGGATCGTTCTGCCTGCTTAGACTGCTCGTCGTTGCCCTGGACGACCCGGACGCGAACGCCGTCGGACAGATTCATATGTCCGGCGCGTACAACTCGTTCACCCGGTTCGATCCCCTCGACGATCTCGACCAGACCCGTCTCGCGCAGTCCGATGCGCACCTCCCGACGCCGGGCGGTCTGATCCTCGACAACAAAGATGATGTAGCCCCCCCGCGTGGCGACCAGCGCTTCTTCGGGGATCACAGCCCGCCGCTCGCGCACCTCCAGGGTCACCACGGCCGTTCCGAAGGCACCCGGTTTGAGCAATCCCTCCGGGTTTTTCACCGTAGCCTTGACGAGGAAGTCGCGCGTGCTCTCATCCACCTCGGGGCTGACGAAGTACACTTGACCGTTGAAGTCGCGATCGGGGTAAGCTGAAACCCTGACCGCCACCGCTTGAGGGGGACGCACTTGCCCCATGAACCGCTCCGGGAGAGTGAAGGCTATTTCCATCTGCGAGATACGATAGAGCGTGGTCAAATCATCGCCGGCTTGCACATAGTCGCCCACATCAACACCGCATTCGGAGATGACTCCATCGAAAGGTGCGCGGAGGCGGGTGTCGTCCAATCGGGCCTGCACCCACTCCACCTCCGCCTCCATACGGTCAACCTCGGCATCGGCCGCGCGAAAGTCGGTCTGTGCCTGGTCGAACTCGTCCCGGTCGGCCGCGCTGCGCTCCGTGAGCACCTGCACGCGTTTGAGAATCCGTTGAGCGTTCGCCAATTGGACTCGGGCCGCCGCGAGGGCCGCCCTCCGCGAGGCGAGCTGATGCTTGAGCTTCTCATCGTCGATGGAGAACAGCAATTGATCCTTCTCTATCGCACCGCCCTCTTCGAAGTGGATCTCGCGGATGATGCCGTCGATTTCCGGTTTGATCTCCACCGTCTCCGCCGCCCGGAGGGTGCCGATACCACGCACGGTCTCGCGGAGGGTTCCAGGCTGGACGAGCGCGGTTCGAACCGGTACGCCCTCATCCTGCCGTGAAGCCGGGTTGTCCGACTTGGCGCGTTCGCAGGCTGTGACACCGCACAACAGGGCGCCCGCAAGTGCAGCTTTCGCCCCGACGGATAAACATGTTTGAAGATGGCGTAATCTCATGGTTGCTCGGTGTCAGGTCCGGAAAGTAGAAGGAAAAACAGGTTGACAACAGGAAAACCGTTTCATTTCATGTATTATAGTCGTCGGACGACTATTGTGAAACCGAAGATATTTCGTCATTTTCCAGCCATCAAAGTCACTGCCACGGAGATGGTCGGGCGTAGCGCACGGGCGACGGTCGATCTGGTGTTTCCGCCGCGTTGCACGTTGTGCGGAGGTTGGTTGGAACCGGGGAGGACGTCCTTTTGTATACGCTGCTCAGACCTGATCGACCGGGAGCGCGGGGAAGCCGCGTGCCCGAGATGTGCCTCCAGTGTCGCACCGTACGAAGTGTCGGATGGACGATGCCGGCGGTGCCGCAACCGCCGACCGCATATCACGAAAACGGTCCGCGTGGGTCCGTACCATGTTCGGCCGGGCAGTGAAGACCCTGATCGCCCCGCTGTCACTACGCTCGGGCAGGTCATCCGCACCTACAAATACCACGGGTGCGAGGAGCTGGAACCCGTGTTGGGTGGTTGGCTTGCAGAGGTCGTCGGCGAGGCACCGTGGCTCGATCGCATCGAAGCGATCGTCTCGGTGCCGACGCATTGGAAGCATCGCCTTGGCCGGCCGCTCTATGCCGCTGACATGCTCGCGTCTATCGTGGCAAGGAAAACAGGTCTACCCCACGTCCCGATACTTCGACGCGTGCGGGGCGGCCCCCATCAGATCGGGCTCAGCTACACGGCGCGGGTGGAAAACGTCCGCGGGGCGTTCGCGATCCGACGGGGCGTCGCCCTGCGCGACGCCCGCCTGCTTCTGATTGACGATGTCAAAACCACCGGCGCTACGCTCAACGAGTGTGCGAAGGCGCTGCGTCACGCCGGCGCGGCTGAGGTCTACGCCGCAGTCGTGGTCACGACCGGCTAGGACCACCCCACCGGATACGCTCTCTCATCGGTTTAGACGACAAACCGCCATCACCCCGTCAGCGGCTAGGCCTCGCATTCGTCGGGGATGCCGTTCCCGTTGAGATCGTCACTGGTACCGTCGGCGATGTCACATTCGTCCGGAACGCCGTTGCCATTGCAGTCGGGCGAGCACTCCGGCGTAACGCAGGGCGGGTCGAGATCGGCACAGAGGACGCCCTCCGCCCATTCCTGTTGCGCGCCTTGGCAGTCCTCCTCGAAGACATCATCGTTGCACACCAAGATGCTCCGGTCGCAGCACGCACCGGTGGGCCTCGGCGGGGCGACGGCCTTCTCAAGTGTCAGCAGCGCCCAGGCAGTTGCAAGAGTCTGATCGCCCCAGCAGTCATAGGGCCAGGAACCGTCCGCATTCTGGGTGTTCACCAGGTGGGTGGAGACCTCTGCAAACCAATCATGTTCGGGAACATCGTCGCCGTCGAGGTCAAGAAGTTCGATGTTGAGCCCCTCAAGCCCCTTC
>JBARRC010000344.1:0-9074 GCA_049644045.1 Phycisphaerae bacterium | reverse complement strand
CGTAGGTGTAGCTCACAGGCCCGGAAGCACTACCAAGCTGGATGTCGGCGGCGGTGAGGCGGTTGTCGAAATCGTACGTATAGGTGTCCGTGTCGCTGCCGTTGCTTCGGCCTAGAGTGTTGCCGTTGTCGTCGTAGGTGTAGGTGTAGTTTGCGCTGCCGGATCCCATCTGGCCCACCGTACCTGCGGCCAGGGCGTTATAGAGCTGGACCTCGACATGCATGGCCTCGACGTTGTTGGGGCCGACGACCATGCAGGGAATCAGAAAGAGCGCGATGGTGTTGATAAAGATCTGCCGGCGTCGTGCGCCGCGGCCGATGTTGTGTCGGCGAGGTGTGAGCAGTCCAAGCGGAAGCAGGAATGCCGAGAAGCTCAGAGCAAGAAAGACGCCAAGCCATTGAGATGCACTACGCGACGGGCGCGGGTGGGACGGGTGGGCAGATGCGTATTGGACACCATCGCCCCGTGGCGGGCCGCGGACAACGGCCTCGGTCCTGTCCTCGGTAAGCAGCCGGTCGTTGTCGTCGTAGGTATAGAACGTCGTGATAAGCACATCGTCGGTGATCGTGGCCTGGTGGAGGCGGTTGCCCACGGCGTCGTAGGTGTAGAAGGTGATGCGTTGCCCGTCGCCGGGGCCGTCGACACTCTCTCCGATCAGCCGGTACAGATAGTCGTATTCATAGTCCACGGTCCGGCCGGTGTGCTCGACGACGCGCGTGCGGTTGCCGGCGGGACCGAGCGTGTATGCGTAGGACGAAATGACCTCTCCGTCGGACTTGCGGTTGACCAAGTTCGTCAAGCGGTTGAGGGAATCGTATGTGTACTCTGCCACAGTCCCGTTCGGATACGTGACCGAGGCACGGTTGCCCACGGCGTCGTAGGTATACGTGGTCACGCCGCCGTCAGGATCAGCGACAGTCTTCATACGATTGAGTGCATCGAACGTGTAGGTGGTAGTGCCCTCGGGTGTAGTTACCGAAGTGCGGTTACCGGCCTCATCGTAGGTGTAAGAGAGGGCCGCGCCACCCTCTTTGATCTCGGTCAAGAGGCGACCACGGGAGTCATAGGTGTACGTATCGCCGCCCGCCAGGGTGCGGAGGCCGTCGGGTGCATAGGCGTAGCTGACCGACGAGCCATCGGGCAAGTCCTTGCGGATCATGCGGTTGTTGTTGTCGTCGTACGTAAATGTTGTCGTAGCACCGTTGAAGTCGCTGTTGGATATCGTGTTGCCGTTGGCGTTGTAGGTGAAGGTCTCTTCCTGGCCGAGCGGCAGGGTGCGCTTGGTCATTCGACCGAGCGCGTCGTACTCCATCTGCGTTGTGCGCCCTTCCGCATCGGTCTGTGTAATCCGGTTGCCCACCTCGTCGTAGCTGTAGGTGGTCACGCTACCGAGGGCGTCAATCACGGCAATCAGTCGCCCCATCGCGTCATAGGCAAACGACGTAGTTTGCCCCGCCTGGTCGGTCTCTAAGACCTTTTGTCCGAGTGTGTTGTATTCAGTGGTTGTGGTACTGCCATCGGAGAAAACCGTTCGAATCCGGCGGTTACTCGCGTCATATTCGTATTGGAATGTGTTGCCGTTGGCATCGGTCATCTGAATCTGGTTACCGTTGGCATCATACTCATACGTGGTGACATTGCCTAGCGCATCAGTCACCAACGTGCTTCGGCCGGCGGCATCATAGGCGTACGTTGTGGCGTTGCCACGCTCATCGATCTGACGTTCGACCCGCCCAACCGCGTCATACTCGGTTTGCGTGTATGTATCGTCCGGGAAGGTCGTACGCGTCAGCCTGCCGAGCGCATCGTACGTGTAGCTCGTAGTTCGTCCCGCGCGGTCGGTGGAAGTGAGCCTTCTGCCTTCGGCATCGTATGTCTGCGTAGACTCGGTGGTGTCGGGGTAGATGGTCCGTACTAGATTCCCGCGAGCGTCGTACTCGTACTCCGTTCGTCGGCTGAGCTTGTCGACGGTGGCCGACTGTTTCCCGATCGCGTTGTATTCGATTCTCGTCGTGTTCCCGTACGTATCCGTCGTTTCCACAAGGCGATTTAAGGCGTCATAGGCGTTGGTCGTGGTGATCGTTTCTGTTTCACCGGACGGAAGGGTCCGCGTCGTCGTCTCGCTCAACTGGTTGCCGTTAATGTCGTAGGTGAATGTCGTGACGTTGCCCAACGGATCGGTCTGGCTGGTCATGTTGCCGGATGAGTCGTAAGTATAGCTCGCGACATTGCCAAGTGGATCAGTGCTGCTGGTCATGTTGCCGCTGGGGTCGTACGTATGCGTCGTGACGTTGCCGAGCGGATCGGTCGTAGTTTCCAGGTTTCCGTTGGCGTCGTAGGTGTTGGTGGTGACGTTCCCCAAAGGATCGGTGGTGGTGAGGACCTGACCGTGGCTGTTGTAGGTGTAAGTCGTTGTGTTGCCCAGCGGATCGATCTGGGTGAGCAGGTTGTTGTTGGCGTCGTAGGTGTACGTCGTAGTAATCGTTTCCTGCTCGCCCGATGGAAGTGTGCGCCACGTGGTCTGGGTTAATTTGTTGCCGCGCGCATCGTAGGTGTACTCTGTGCGGTTGCCCAGAGTGTCGGTCTTGGCGGTGACGTTGCCGTCGTCGTCGTATTCGTAGATCGTGATGTTACCCAGCCGATCTCGGACGACTTCCTGGCGGGCGTCGGGATCGTGCTCGAACTCGATGCGGTTGCCATCGGCGTCGACAATGGCGACGAGGCGGCCGTCGTCATCATAGATGTTGCGGGCCGGAGAAATGCCGCGCGGGTCGATGATCTCAATCAAACCGTGGCGCCTGTTGTAGCGGAACTGCGTCGTGTTCGCCTCCTGATCGGTCACGCTGACCAGGTCGCCGCGACCGTCGTATACGTACTCGATCGTGTTGCCCATCGGATCCGTGATCTGCGTGATGCGGCCCTGGCCGTCGCGAGCGAACAGGACGCTCTTGCCCGCGGAGTGAATGATGCCGCTTGAGGTGAACTGGATGGTATTGCCGTTGGGGTCTTTGACGCTCTGGAGCTTGGCCGTGCGGCTGTCCCAGCCACCCGCAAAAGTGTACACGGTTCCGTCGTCGGTCGTCAGGACGTAGCCGGTGGGATCGTAAGCCCCGTAACCGAAGAAGTCGATAAGGTCACCGACGCCGAACCCGCCGTCGAAGAAGTCGGGCCAATTCCCGATCGGCGTCAGCGTCGATGTCGCGGGCGGGACCGGCGTAAACCCGACACTGCTGATCCACATGATCGGGAAGAGCACCGAATACGACGGGTTGACGTACGGCTCGAAGCTCTCGACCCGTCCGTCCGGCCAGGTGATCGAGACAGCGTGAGACCCGAGGGGCTGAAGCGAGTACGAGGGGAAGAAGCCGCCATAGACGTACTGCACCCAGTCCTCGCCGACGACCTTGCTTTCCTGGATCTCGAGACTGGCGACGCCAAGATCCCATCCAATACCGAAGTCACCTTTGGACTTGACACGACTGTCATAGGTTCGGGTGATGGTAATGGGGATTCCAGAGACAGGGATCGTCAGGTCGGTGAACGAGATGCTGAAGTTGCCGACCTTCATGTCACCGCTGAGCGAATAGGTGCGGAGCACGTTCATTACGTTGCCGCCCGTGTCCTCGGCCTGAAGGAGGAGTTCGTAGAGCCCGTTGGTCATCATGGTCGGGTCGAGTGTGCCAAGGATGTCATCGACGACGGACTCATATCCGGTGGCGAAGGTGATGAATTCACCATCTCCCACGGAGCGGTAGGCCAGGGTGTATTTGTAGAGGTTGTCGTCGCTGGCCGTGCCGATAATCTCCGTGGGTACCTTGAGCTCTGAGCCATCGGACGGCGAGGTGATCGCCACCGTTGGCGGTCCGTCCACGTCTTCTCCACGGACGTAGAAGTCGGCCGTGCTCTCACTTGTGTGGCCGACGACATCGGTGACGACGGCACGAACGACGTACGGACCCGGCTCAGTAGGAGTGAAGACCGCCTGGCCGTCGCTGTCGAGGTCCACCTCTTCGTCGTTCACCGTAAGCACCACGGAAGCCACCATAAGATCGTCGGTGGCCTCCACTGTGATGATCACTGGTTGACCAGGGTCCACGGCCGGTAGCTCGATCGTGACAACGACCTCCGGTGGGAACGTATCGGCGTCGGCTCCGGAGAAAACGGAAACGGTGTAGTCCTGACTGGCCTCTGCCAGGAGGCTGTCGTTTACAACGACTGTTACCCCATGGTCGCCTACCTGATCAGCCGTGGGTGTCCAGGTGATCTCCCCGGTGGTCTGGTCGATGGTCATCCCCGTCGGGGCCTCGGTCAGGAAGTAGGACAACTGAAGCTCATCAGGATCGATCGCCTGAACGTCGTAGCTGTAGGGGAATTCGGCAATCGCGGCGATCACCGGCTCTGACACGATCTGGGGCGGGGAATTGGCTCTGACCTCCAGGTCGAATGATTGAGCACCCCATGCTCCATGCACGTCGGTAACGCGCACCGTGACCGCATGAGTGCCAACGTCGTCAACCACGGTATCCCACGTGATCAGCCCCGTGGCCGGATCGATGATCATTCCGGCCGGGTAGGTGTCCGTGATCGCATAGGCAAGGTCATCGTCATCCTCGTCCACGGCTTCCACGGCGTATTCGTAGTTCGTACCCGCGACGACACTCGACACCGGCATGGAGACGATCCGCGGACCGTGGTTCGATCCGTCGCTGGAAGCGGTTACGTTGTAGCTCTGGCTTGCGGAGGCACCTCGGCCGTCGGATACACGCAGCTCGACCGCATGCGTGCCGATCTGATCGGCCGCGGGCGTCCAGGCAATCAAACCGCTCGCCGTGTCAATTGTCATCCCCGCCGGCGCGGTCGAAAGTTCAAAAGCAAGGGGATCGCCATCGTCATCGACCGCTTGCACCTGATAGTCGTAAAGGGCATCCACCGCGGCGGTAAACAGAGGCGTCGATATGACTCGAGGAGCGGTGTTATCACCGAACTGAGAAACGGTTATGGTGTAGGACTGGGCTGCCCAGCCACCTTTGTTGTCGACCGCTTTAGCGACGACTTCGTGGCAGCCCAATTGTGCATCGGCTGGTACCCATTCAATCAGACCGGTGGCCGCGTCGATGGTCATCCCGACCGGCGCGACATCGAGCAGGTAGCTGAGAGGGTCACCATCGGGATCGCTCGCCTCCACGTCGTACAGGTAGGTTGCACCGGGAGCGGCTGTGAACGTGGGTGTGGAGGTGATGACCGGCGCGACATTGTCACCGAAGAGGGACACCGTGACACCGTATTCTTGGGTGGCCCAACCGCCGGTACCGTCATCGACTCGGATCTTGATCGTGCGGCTGCCCACTTGCCCGAGCACCGGTGTCCAGGTAAGCAGTCCGGTGCCCGAATCGATGGACGCGCCGGCGGGCGCTGTATCAATCGAATAGGCAAGGGTATCCCCATCCTCATCAGTGGCTGTCACCTGGTAGATATATTCCTGTCCGACCGCGGCGGTGAACAAGGGCGTAGAGGTGATCTGTGGCGGGTGGTTCTCACCCGTCAGCGAGACCGTCAGGGTATATGTTTGCGTGGCCCAACCACCACGGCCGTCGTCGACCCGAATACCAACCTCGTGGCTTCCGATTTGGGCGCTGGCTGGCGTCCAGGTAGCCAGGCCGGTGGCGTCGTCGATGCTCATTCCAGAAGGCGCGACCACGAACGAGTACGTCAGCGTATCGCCTTCATCATCGACCGCGATGACCTGGTAGGTGTAGACCTCGTCGATCTGCGCGGTGAACGGCGGGGTCGAAGTGATCCGCGGCGGCGTTTCCGGCAGGACTTCCCCGTCAAAGGTTACTGTTTCGCTTGCGTCCCAAGCGTCGGTTACGCCGACCTCAACTGCAAACGGCCCCAGTACGGCCACCCATTGAATGATCCCACTGGCGGGATCAATTACCATATCCTCCGGGCCCGCCAGCAGTTCGAAGCTCAGCGGCTCACAGTTGGCCGTCGCTTGTGGAATGAAGGTGGCGAGCTGACCGGGCACCAACATCGGCTGATGATATGTGACGGAAATACTGCACTCTCGGACCTCGATCTCGAAGCTCTGCTCGCTCGGGCAGACATCGTCACGCGTGGCCACTACGGTAACATCGGTAATACCGACTTGCAGCGCACCGGGCGTCCACGAGATCGACCCCGTGGTCGGATCAATGCTCATGCCACTGGGGAAAGTGGTCAGCGCAAAGGTAATCGTTCCCGAGACCGTAGTTGCCTCCACGTCATACTCATAGAGCACGCCTGGACGGGCTGTCGTCTTCGGCACCGACGTGAACTGCGGCGCGTCGTCACACTCAGCCGTGGCAAGGATGTACGTCTGGGTGTCGGAGAGCCCGCTGGGGTCAGTAACGAGTACCTCCACCGAGTGGTCACCGGCTTGACCCGCTGAAGGGAGCCATTCTATCAAACCGGTCGCCTCATCAATCGTTATCCCTGCCGGCGAAGTGG
This sequence comes from Phycisphaerae bacterium, assembly GCA_049644045.1. Taxonomy (GTDB): domain Bacteria; phylum Planctomycetota; class Phycisphaerae; order UBA1845; family UBA1845. The sequence goes on along the minus strand of JBARRC010000344.1, from coordinate 2,585 downwards.
TCAGCACGTAGGTCAGTGTATCGCCGTCCAGGTCATTGGCGTCAACGTCGTACACGTAGCTGGCACCGACCGCGGCTTCCGTGACCGGCGTGGAGTAGATGACGGGAGCGACGTTGACCTGATCCGCAGTGATTTCGAACGACTGCTCCATCGTATCCGTACCGTCGCTCACGATGACGGTCACTGCCTGTGGTCCTTCGGCGGCCGCTGTCTGCGGCACGAGCCAGTCAATCTCGCCCGTGCCGGGATGGATGTTCATGCCGTTGGGGAATACCGCTAATCCGAACGTGAGCGTGTCACCGTCCTCGTCAGTCGCTTCCACGTCGTACCGGTAGATCTGACCCTCGACGGCTGTGATAACCGGTTCTGAGGTGATTACCGGTGGAACATTCACCGCAAGTACGAAAATCTCATAGACCTGACTCGCAGTGTTGCCTCCCGGGTCACTGACCGTCAGGTGCACCGGGTGAGGGTTAAAGGCGGCCGCAGTCTGACCCGGCGTCCAACGGATCAACCCGCTTGACGCATCAATGCTCATGCCCTCCGGAGCGGCGTCCAGCACGAATGTCAGTGGGTCGTCATCCAGATCGATGGCCTCGACGGCGTACTCGTAGAGTTCGTTCTCCATGGCCGAGTAGATCGGCGTCGAGATGATCTGTGGTACGACGTTTACGGCCGTAACCTCAATCGCATATTGCTGGGTGGTACAGGCTTCATAGGAATCGCAGGCAGTTACCCATACATCTGCGCCACTCGGATAATCTGCGGCGGCGGTCTGCGATGGCATCCACGTTACCGTGCCGACCTGAGAATGGACGGTCATTCCCTCAGGGCCGGCGGAGAGTAAATACGTGATCGGATCGCCGTCCGGATCGACCGCCTCGGCGTGGTAATTGTAGAGTGCGCCTTCGCTCACGGTCGTAACCGGCATTGAGGTGAACACCGGTGCCACATTAACGTCAGCCACGTCAATCTGGAAGATCTGTTCCGCCTGACAATCGGCCACATCCGTCGCGACCACCACTTTGACGGTTCGCAGCCCTGCCGACTGATGCGACGGAGTCCACAGGATCAGGCCGGTCTCATCGATCGACATTCCCGACGGGGCGATGGGCAGCGAGTAGAACAACTCACCGCTCGGCACGCTCGCTTCCACCGCATAGGTGTAAAGCTCACCTTCGGTCGCCGTCACCACCGGCAGAGAGGTGATCACCGGTGGATCGGCGCAGGCAACCACGGTCAGGAAAAAGTCCTGGACCGCCTGGTGACCGTGGTCATCGGACACCCTCACGCGTACCTCAAAGCTCCCCGTCTCGTCTGGCAGCCACTCAACCAGGCCGCTGTCCGCATCAATTGTCATCCCGCTCGGCGCGATCCCCAAAGCGTAGCCCAGCGGGTCCCCATCCGGGTCGAATGCCTCCACCTGGTAGAAATACTCCAGATCCTTTGTAACGGATGTCTCCGGTATGGAAATGATCTGAGGTGGTACGTTGATCTCGAAGACGGTCAGCACGTACATCTGCTGGGCCACGCTGGACTCATACCCATCGGTTGCCGTCACCGTCACTTCATACTCGCCCGTGCCATCTTGCGGCGGGCGCCAGGCCAAGAGCCCCGTGGATGGGTTGACGGTCATACCGGCGGGGCCTTCAGGCAGGCCAAACTCCACCGAGTCGCCGTTGGCGTCTTCGGCGGTTACCTGATAGGTGTACATTTCCCCCTCGGTGGCCACCGTGACGGGCTGGGAGGTGATTTGTGGGGGAGCGTTGAGAATGTAGGGAATCGAGACGAAGTCCAGGTGTTCCCCACTGGGATTGTTCCAATAGATTACCTTGGGGCCTACGTACTGGCCGGACGGCAACTGGTTATCGATCAGTAGGCTGCTGAAATCAATGTAGTGGCGCCCGTCAGGCAGTTGCCCGTCCGGCATGTACAGACTGGCCGTCGGAGGTTCGAACTCGTCAAACACGAGGACGATCGGGCCGGTGACCGGCGTGTCGGAGACGTTGAACAGGTAGGCGCGCGCATAGTGTAGTCTTTTCCTGGGATCGTACGCACGTCTCGAATACCGTACGTAGAGCAACGTCTCCGCCGAGCGAAGTGTCGTCGGACTCGGCACGACCTCGATCGAAAGGGTCGCCAGGGCTGTCGAACCATCCTCGTCCGTCACCAGCACGGCCACCGTGTAGTCACCCTGAACCTGATAAACATGGGTCTGCGTCTCACCTTCGTCACCTGAAGGCGTGAAGCTGCCGGTGTAATCCCAGTCCCACTCGATCGAAACCACGTCATCGCAGGGGCTGATCGCCGCGGCTGAGAACACCGCCGGCTGATCCACCTCCACGGTCTGCGGACCGGATACCGTCGCGCTGGGGCCGGTGTCGCGCACGACCACCGTTGCAGAAACCTCCTCACTAACCAGCAGCGTATCGGAAACAGTGAGGTAGACGGTGTACTCCCCGTCATCCGGCCAGGTATAGGTCGGCGCCGGTTCACTGCTGTCTTCGGTTCCATCACCATCAAGATCCCATGAGTAAACGATCGGATCGCCGTTGGGGTCAAAGCTCGCCGAACCGTCCAGCATC
>JBARRC010000343.1:0-5980 GCA_049644045.1 Phycisphaerae bacterium | reverse complement strand
CAATCCGTGCACGGTCGACTCGTGCGAGGGTGACGTCTGCATCCACACGCCGCACACCTACTCCTGCGACGACGACGACACGTGTACGGAAAATGATACGTGCTCCGGCGGGGCCTGTGTCGGGACGGCGGTCGACTGTGACGACGAGGACCCCTGCACGATCAACGACCACTGCGACCCGCAAGCGGGCTGCGTATCCGACCCGTTGTGCGACGACGGCGACCCCTGCACGACCGACACCTGCGACTCAGATACGGGTGAATGCGAACACGAAGACATGTGGCCACCTTACGACTCGTGCTCGCCTTTGGGGTGTGTCGTGCAGATGGATGTACCCGACCTCATCTTTGTCAACGACGACGACGATAACGGCGACGGCGTTGCCGACTATCTCGATAGCGAGTCTGTCGACGGTGAGGACGATCTTCATTGGATTTCGCTGACTACTTCCGGGTGTGCGCCGCTGCCAGAATGTATCCTTGACGCGTCGACATACACCTGGAACATTACCGCCTGGTGGAGCGGCCTCTATTTCTGCCTGAATTCCGACAACACCGACCGGGTCGTATCGTCGCGGCCCTGGCCCCCGCCTGCGGGGTTCTACCTCGCGGGGCATGGCAGCAGCCCCCAGTCGTGTGGGTGTCCGGCGTGGTTTTCCGTCGTTTGCGGCTCTGCGGCCCACTCCTGTGAGGCTGAAACCACACCAGTCATCGTGGTAAAGACGGCATCCTTGGAATGGGAAAAGGGCGCGTCCGGTAATCCGCCCCTCGATGATTGCCTGAACAATGGCGGGAAGCGGATCTTTCCGGGTAAAATAGATCCGCAGGACCCATCGCCGGACGACAGGAAGAAGGTCAAACTGGTGGCCACCATCAACCCGCCGATCTCCGGTGTGACGGTCTACTTCAAGGTCTGGGACGTGGATGATCCGTTTGATCAACTTCACTCGGACATGCCCGACGTGTCCCTGATCGACGGCAACACCACCGGCCCGGATAATCGCGGATCGGGGCCGGCCGAATCGCCGCAGACAGCCACCACCGACGAAGACGGGAAAGCCACCGTGACATTCACCGTCTTCACGCAGCCAGGGGATAACTACCGAGCCGGGGCATCTGTGCTTGAGGACGCCATTAATCAAGCTACGCAGGCAACAGCCGACGCGTTGAATCAAAACGGTGGAAGCTGGTCCGGCTACTCCGTCCCGCTCGTCTGGAGCCAAATGCTCACCGTCTGGCGCAAACTGCACGTAGAGACAGACAGCATGACGCGACCAACTTTCGCTGAGAACACCATTGATGCTCTTTGGAACCAGCCACGCTGGGATGACCCACCCTTTCCGCCTCAACAACTCGTGCTGGATGTCACCAGTCAACCCAGCGCCGATGATTTCGAAAACGGCTTCATTCGGATCAAGGCAACAGGATTCGAGGATATTGTGACCCGAATAATCGGCTTCCGCCACTCGGCCGGTGACGACGAAGTAGGTTTGGCCATTTCCGCGCAACAGTGGGGGGATCGCCCCACCGAGGGTAACTGGCCATGTACGTTCAGCGACGATGATCTCTACGAAGAGGCCAACTTTCTGGCGGGTGTCGTCGGGAGCGATATCGGCGTGGGGAACCCGCCCAATGGGCATCTGCCGCTGCCGGACACTTCGCGCCTCGCGCATCACTATGAACCCGCTTACATCCTGCCCGTCGTGGAAGCCGAACATACATCCCTGACCGGCATAGCCTTCGTCAAGAACATCGAGAACATCGAAGACGAGGCGGCGTGGACGCCCATTCTTCCCGTGCACACGCTCGCCATATCGACGCCGGAGTACTGGACTGCGTACGTCTATTCCGCGTTCCAGGCGGAGAGCTCCGAAGACTTCGATGGCGAAGTGGAGGCGACGAAGGGAATCAATGCGAACGACGTGAGCGTTTTCGGGGATGTGAAACCGTATGGAAAATGGGGCCCGCAATACACAGGGATGTGTGCCATTTTTGCCGAGGCCGTGGATGACGGATTCGGGGAGGCAGAGCTGCGCATCGCCGTCGCCCATGAGATCGCGCACGCGCTGGGGGTCGACCACAGTAGTGAGTTGATGCACGAGAAGGTCCAGAAGGATTCGTTCGGTGCGCAGAGCCTTGTAGAGTTGCGCACGTACGCCGGCCCGTAATGTGAGATCGGGCAACCACGCCTCCTATAGGAGACATGCAATGAAGTTCGTTAGCGGTTTGCTGGGTATTTGTTTTGTCGTCGTCGTCAACTGCGCGGCGGCTCAGCCCGATGGGGAAGCTGGGAAAGCCTGGCGCGAGGACCGGCTGAGGCGAGGCGTCAGTCCGCAGCGCGTGGAGTCGGACAGGTTACCCGCTCTTGAACACAATATTGAGGTGGTGATGCGCGCTGCGATCACGCGCATCGCTGCGTACGAACCATTGATCGTGAACGTTACGTTGACCAATCGTGATGTGGTGCCTCTCGATCTGGAGGCGCGTGACGACGGACTTCCGTACGGGACTGCATCAGTTGTTACGCGGCGGGGTGGCGCCGCTGTCCGGCGCAATCAGTGGCTGGAACATTATGAGAGCGCACCTGGAGCTCACCAGATCACGCTTGCCCCGGGCGAGTCAACGACTGGCGAACTGTTGATAATGCTCGGCAGTCGTCCGACAGGCATCGCGTTCCCGGTGCCTGGCACGTACACAGTCCAGTGTGCCTGTCAGCCGGATGGTCGGTTCGCACCGGTGATGTCCAACGAAATACGGGTCTCCGTTGACAAGTTGAGTGAGCAAGAGAAGTCGTTCTTCTCTGACTTGCGACGCGTGAGCATAGGATACTATGGGGTGAATGAGGATTGGCTAATCCAGAAGGAGGGGGAGGAGGTCCGAAAACGCGAGTTCGGGCTTAAAATCCTCAGGCGCCTTCTTCGACACACGAAGCCGCTTCTTATCGAGCCAAAGCGGAACCCGCAACACAAGAAGCCCGCGGAGCTTGTCACGTCGCTTGAGGCGCTATTGGAGCGTTACCCGGATTCGGCGTACTCGGGGTATATTGCCCGCTACCTCGGGCTGGTGTACGTGGCGACCCTGGAGCATGAAGCGAGCTTGGGGGGATGGGGCGAGCGCGATCCGGAAAGAGCCCGAGCGCATCCCGCCTACGCGAAGGCGTTGCGTTATCTCACGATGGCGAAAGATGCCAATCTCTGGCCGCGCACGACTGCGCTGGAGAACTTGGTGTTGTTGCACATTCTTGCCCAGCAATGGGACAAGGCCGCCGAATATCTGGTCGCCTTGCGCGAACGGTGTGCGGACATCGGCGGGGTGGGCATTGCCGACAAGCTGGAGGCCGAAATGCAGCGTTTCCGTGGGAAGATAGAAGCCCACAAGGCTAAGGAATCTCCCGGTCCATAGGCGTGGAACGCATATTCCCCCGCAAGCTGTCTCCGGACGGCCAATACCCAGATACGCGGCGGCAGGTGAAACTGTTGGCCACGATCGATCCGCCCATCTCCGGTGTGACGGTCTACTTCAAGGTCTGGGACGTGGACGATCCGTTCGATCAACTCCATCCCGACGTGCCCGACGTGGGTATAATAGATGGGGACGCCAGTGGTCCGGATAACCGCCCGAGTGGCGAATCGCCCTGGACGGCCTCCGCCGACACCGACGAAAACGGGCTAGCGACCGTGACATTTACAGTTTCGATGCAACCGGGCAACAATTATCGGGCCGGGGCATCCGTGCTCGAGGACGCCATTAATCAGGCCACGCAGGCAACCACCGACGCGTTGAATCAAAACGGCGGAAGCTGGTACGGCTACTCCGTCCCGCTCGTCTGGAGCCCAATGCTCACCGTCTGGCGCAAGCTGTGGGTCGAACGCGACACCATGGAAGCACCCGATCCTACGGATCTCGCGCTATCCCTGTCCATTAACGACATCTTTCCGACTCCCGGGTACCCTGCCCTTACTACGATTCAGACCTGGATCGTACCCGCCGGTAGCACAGATCTCAATAACTATGAGGAAGGAATAGTAACCTTCCATAATTGCCCCATTGGCGATGACACGTTCCCTGTGGTCGAAAGCTATCCCGTTCAGGACACTTATCCGCAAGAAATCATCATCCTGGGTACCCCTGAACCTTGTGCAGCCGTCGCAACTGGGTATACACTTTACGATGATGACGACCTTTCAGTCTTGGGCACTTTGTCTAACCCGCGCTTTCCAGGCGGCGGGCAACTTCTAACCAGTGCCTTCGAACCAGCCTATATTCTTCCGGTCTACGCAGGGCCACAACACCAAGATGTTGTGGAGTTTGAAGATTACCTCAACTCGTATGAAATTGAGTACGGGGAAGGCTCATGGGACGATGGCATGGACCTAGCCTCGACTCCTGATTTCTGGGCCTGCCTCCTCGTCGGTGCTTGGGAAGGTTCAGATAACCCATTTGAGCCTGCGCGCAATGGCGATGGTGATCCGGACTTCTGTTTCAACTTGCTCATGCCGCCGGAGCCGCGTGAAGGGGCCGAATCACCTGTGACAGGGGCAACGGACTCGGATAGCGGTAAAAGCGTCGTTTTCCTACAAGCAAATGCGGATGATGCTGGATGTATCGAAACCACGGACGAAGTGCATACCGTGGTGCACGAAATCGGGCACACGTGTGGAAATCTCGGCCACAAAGATGGAACCATCATGGAAGAGGGAGCGCCAAAAAACCAACACTCGTTCGACGCCGAACAGTTGAATATACTCCGTAATCAGAACCCATGGTAGAGATCAAGAGATGTGTACTACTTGAGAATAAGGCAGAAAGACATGAATACCAAAGTCCAGCCTAGCATAGCCCTAACGGCGTTCGTCATTGTAGGGTTTCATTTGACACCTGCGTTTGGAGATTCACTCTCGGCAACCTCCCTCAAACACAAATACTGCTTATTCGAGCCGATCGTATTGAATGTAACCCTACATTTTACGGAACCATTTGTTAGAGTACAGGACGATCCTGTTGATGCGGCCCGTCAGCAGCGCCGATTGACGAGGAAGTTGACAGCTGAACTGCGGTCGGGAGATGTAAAGCTTTGTGAGGCGTTCTTATCTGGGGGACAATTTGATGGCGTGGTAGATCGAGGTCATCAGTTCCATGCTACAGTTTATGGATGCCTTGGTACGGAGGTCCACGGAAAGCCCCAATCTCAGTTCCTCTTTTGGGACCGCCCGGGGAAGTATGTATTGGTAGTTAGAGATCAAGACAATCGTTTAGAGTCCAATGAAATATCTCTCGAGATTATTGAGCCAAGCGACAGCAAAGCTGCCGAGCTATTCGCATCTGGTGGGCTGGATACTTTGTCTCTTTTGCTTATACAAAAGTATGGACAGGATATGATCACTGTATTTGAAACACTGGGGAACGACTATCCACAAACAGTCTACGGACGGTATGCTAGTACCTGCTTAGTGCTGCGCAGGTTTGAAACGACCCGACAGGCGCATGCTCCCAAGGACGACATCGAGTTATGGAGTAGCTTGGCGCGCGACCTTGAGAAGGCGGTTGGGCTGTTTCCACCCAGCCACCCGGTTCGCAACCGGACGCTGCTCGCTCTCGGATATGTGCAACGTGCTCGAGGATTCCGAACGGTTGCAGAGGAGACAATAATGCAATTGCTGACTGAAACGACAGACGGTTCCTTCGTCCGTATGGCGAAACAGTTCTCAGGCGACCTCAAACGGATGCGTACAGAAAGAGGTAATGCAGCACCTGAATAAGCTCACCGCTAGCTATGAAGTACGAATGCCGATTAGCACGTTGTGCCTTGAAGTGGGCAGGTTTCATGTTCTGCTTATTGCTAGCCTGGCATACCCTAGTCCCAAAACAAGCGTACTTTGAAGCGGTTCGTGTGTCGCGATCTCGTGGCGCGCGGTGTGCGCGGGCCGTCCTGGCCGGCCCGGCTCGCGGGTCGACAGCTGACGCCTGGTTGTCACTCATGC
>JBARRC010000342.1:0-6381 GCA_049644045.1 Phycisphaerae bacterium | reverse complement strand
GTGGCGTTGAATTGGGTAAGAGATTCCAGCTTGGTGAAGCGAAACCATGAAGCTGAAAATCGGCATTGACGTGGGTGGGACGTTTACGGATTTTCTCGTCACGCGGCAAGACGAAGAACCCCGGATTTATAAGGTCCTGTCAACACCTTCTGATCCTTCCATCGGCGTGATCAATGGCCTGGGCGAAATCGCGGCGAGCATGGGGAGTCCCCTTAAAGAACTCGCGCAATCGATCGAAACCATCGTGCATGGGACAACAGTGACGACCAATGCTGTTTTGACGCTCACGGGTGCCAAGACGGGTTTGCTGACCACACACGGAATCCGCGACGCACTTGAAATGCGCCGTGGTATCCGCGAGGAGCAATACAACAACCGCTTTACCAACGTTCCTCCGCTTGTACCGCGGTATCTGCGCATGCCGGTCAGGGGACGTTTGAATTACTGCGGAGACACGCTACAGCCCCTGAATCTCGATGACGTTCGACAGGCGGTCCGGCTGTTTAAGGAGGAAGAAGTCGAGGCCGTTGCCATCTGTTTCATGAATTCGTTTGCCAACCCGGAACAGGAGAGGCAGGCGGCGGAAGTCGTTCACAAGGAGCTGCCCGGCGTTTATTTGACGGTGTCCTCCGATTTCCTGCCGTCCATTCGCTTTTATGATCGCGTCAGTTCAACGGTGCTCAATTCGTATGTGGGGCCGAAACTCAGTTCGTACCTCGATCACCTGATGACGCGACAGAAGGAGCTCGAGTGTGGCGGTGTTCTCCTGCTCATGCAGTCCAACGGCGGTGTCATGTCCCCTGAGGTGGCACAGAAAAGTCCCGCTCTCACCTTGTTATCCGGTCCGGCCGCCGGACCCGGTGCAGGATTGGGCTACGTGCGCTTGCACGGTCATGACCGCTGCATCACTATCGACATGGGCGGCACCAGTTTCGATGCGGCTCTCGTACGAGACGGCACTCCCATTGTAGTGACCGAAGGGGAGATCAACCGCTATCGCATTGCGCTTCCGATGTTGGACATTGTCACCATTGGCGCCGGAGGTGGTAGCATCGGATGGATCGACGAAGGGGGATTATTGCGCTTGGGGCCGCAAAGCGCAGGGGCTGATCCCGGTCCGGCCTGTTACGGCAAACGTGGAACCTTGCCAACGTGTACCGATGCAGACCTGATCCTGGGTTATCTCGATCCGGATTTCTTTGCCGGCGGCAAGATCCAACTCGACCACGAGGCCGCATGGAGAGCTATTGAAACGAATATCGCCAAACCCATGGGATTGTCTGTGGAGAAGGCGGCGGCCGGAATGTATCAGGTGATCAATACGAACATGGCGCAAGGTGTTCGGGAAATCTCCGTCAAGCGCGGATTCGACCCCAGGGAATTCCCCATGGTAGCAGCCGGCGGCGCCGGTCCACTGCACGCCTGCATGATCTGCCATGAACTGGAGATTCCAATGTTCATCGTCCCCCGGGAATCCTCCATATTCTGCGCTGCCGGTATGCTAATGAGTGATTTACAGCACGACTTCGTAGGATCCTTCGTTTCAGTGGTCGACCAGATCGATTGGACGAAACTGGGTCTTCTCGTCACGGAGATGATTGACGCAGGAGCGACCCTGCTTGTAAAAGAGAACATTCCAGAAGAGAAGCGGCGGTTCTCGCTGAAGCTGGACTGTCGATACTTAAAACAGTACCATGAAGTCTCCTTTCCCGTGCCGATTGAGACGGTTCGTATGGCCGATGCGAAACGGATCGCGGCTGCCTTTCATGTCGAGCACAAGAGGATGTATGGATACTCGCTTGAAGAGGAAGGTACCCCGATTGAACTGATCAACGTTCGCCTTCGAGCCGTTGGCCTTACTGTAAAACCTTCGTACGCGGAGGAATCCTATTCCGGGAAGGATGCCGAGGAGGCACTAAAAGGGGAAAGAAGCGTCTACATTCCTGAGGACCGAATCTCCAAGTATGTCTCCGTTTATGACGGTCACAAGACCCGCCACGGCAACTGCATCACCGGCCCCGCTCTGATTGAACAGGTGAATACGACGCTCTTATTGACCTCGTCCTATGATTGCCTTTGTGACAAGTACGGTAGCTTCGTTGTCTATCGGAAAGGGCAGGAGAGCCGGCTTCCCTCGACGTTGCAGGAGATGTTGCGATGAGCGATGTGGATCGTGTACTTCTTTCCGTGTTCGCACAAGCCTTCAAGTCCATGACGGATGAAATGAGCATTTCCCTGCAGAAAACCACGCGCTCGCCCATCCTCTGTGAAGCGAAGGATTTTGTCACCGGCCTCTACGATGCGCAGGGGAACATGCTGGAGCAGACGGAGAACCTGCCTATCCTTTCCTTCTCTCTTGGGCCGGTTTGCCGGTACATTGTCGATTATTTCGGCGATGAGATCTATCCGGGGGATATCATCTTCCACAACGACGTGTTCAGCATGGGCAATCAGAACAACGACGTTGCCGCATATAGACCGATTTTCTTCAAAGACAGGCTCGTTGCCTGGTCCGCGTGCAAAGGGCACCAGGCCGACATCGGCGGCGCCGTGGCAGGGGGATACAATCCCAACGCGACGGAAGTATGGCAGGAAGCTCTACGAATCCCCCCCGTGAAGGTTTACGAGAAGGGTAAGTTTCGCAAAGATGTATGGGATTTGATTTTCGCCAATATCCGCTTCGACATCGTTCAGCAAGACATGCGTGCCGAAATCGGCTCCTGCATCGTAGGTGAACGCTGCATGCTGCGTTTATTGGAAAAGTACGGTTTCGACTGTTTTGAGACGCATAAAGAGGCACTTTTCCGGGCAACACGGAAAATGATGGAGGCGGAAATCGCCACCATTCCCAACGGTGAGTATCGCGGTCAATCAACCGTGTATTACGACGGGAAGAACCCGGGCAGGCACTATATGATCCGGGTCAGGATCACGGTGAAGGATAAACACATCACCTTTGATTATTCCGATACGGATCCGCAATCCGACGCTTTCGTCAATGGCACGTTCACCTCCAGCGCATCCGCAGCCGTGTTGACTTTTCTTCAAATGGTCAATCCGGATATTCCCCACAATCAAGGTATGGTTGAACCCATTGAAATCGTCATTCCGGAAGGAACTATTCTCAATGCCGCCTTTCCGGCTGCTACAACCTATGGGAATCATCTATGCCCGGCCAACGCGGATGCCATTGCTCGCGCGCTCGCGCCAGTCGTGCCGGAGCGCGTCACCGCAGGATGGAATCATCTGCTCTGTTCCCTGACGACTGGAGTGGATGCACGGAAGAATGACAGATACGTGGATATTTGTTTCATGGGATTGAAGGGCGGGTCCGGGGCCTTGCGCGGGGTCGACGGCTATGATCACATCGGTATGATCGATGCTGCGGGAGGTTTATTGGACCAGGACTATGAGATGTTCGAGCAGCAGACGCCGCACTTGTTGATTAAGCACGAGTATCTGTGTGACTCCTGCGGTCCCGGGCAATGGCGCGGGGGTTTGGGGGTCGAGACCATATTCGAAATCGGCTCGGATAATACACAAGTCGTCATCTTCGGCGATGGGGACGTCGAGCCGGCGTTCGGCCTTTTTGGTGGGGGTGAGGGCAGTCTGAACTCGATCAAGCTGCGGTATCCCGATGGAAGGGAACACGTCCCGCTGAGCCTGGATCTCATCATCGGGGTGCCCAAGGGTGTACAGTATCACCAGTTGGCCGGTGGGGGTGGCGGTTATGGCGATCCGCAATCCCGACCTGCGGAACTGGTGGCCAAGGAAGTGCGCAACGGCATTATTTCGGTGAAGGCCGCGCGGGATGTGTACGGTGTCGTAGTGGACGAGGAAACCTGGGAAGTTGATGAGAAGGCGACCTTCTCCCTGAGGGGAAAGGGAAAATCGTGAGACAGTTGGCGCGCGCTGCGAGAATGTGCTAAACGATGAACTTTGAATTATCGGAAGAGCAACGACTGGTTCGTGACACGTTCAGCCGCTTTTGCAATGAGCGGATCAGGCCGCAGGCTGCCGCTATCGACGAAGCCGGTGAGTTCCCACGTGAATTGTTCAGGGAACTGGGCAAGCTTGGTTTGTTCGGCCTGCGCTATCCGGAATCCCTTGGCGGCGCAGGACTGGGGTTCGTCTCGTGTTGCCTGGCCATCAGTGAGGTGGCGCGCGGCTCGCTTTCGGTGGCCGCAGGCGCGGCTATGCAGTCTCTGATGGGAACCGACTTCCTGCACGTGTTTGGGAATGAAGCCATTCATGACCGATTACTGAAACCCGCCATTGAAGGGGACAAGATCGGCGCGATCTGTATCACCGAGCCGGACGCCGGAAGTGATCTGTCGTCGATTGCCACATCGGCCAAAAAGGTGAATGGCGGTTATCAGCTTAATGGGCAGAAAACGTGGATCAGTTTTGCGCCGGTAGCGGACTTCTTTACGGTCTTAGCGCGCGCTGGAGATGACAACCGCCTCACCGTCTTCCTCGTCGAGAGAGACTTTCCCGGTTTAGTTATCGGTAGGGCAATTGAGAAAATGGGTTGTTGGGCGTTGCCGACCTCAGAACTGTTCTTCGAGGACTGCTTTGTTCCAGACGATCATCGCCTTGGAGAGGAAGGGGAAGGCGAGGGGGGGTTGCGCAGGATACTGGATGAGACGCGCACCATCACTGGTGCCTTGGCGATCGGTGTTGCCCGTGCGGCTCTGGACGACGCTCTGGAGTATGCTGCTGAACGAAAACAATTCGGGAGACCCATCAACCGCTTCCAGGCCATCCAAATGAAGTTGGCCGAAATGGGAACGGACCTCGAAGCGGCGACTCACTTGGTTTACTATGCCGCGTGGCTTAAGGACAACAATGCGCCCCGTCGCCGTGAGACAGCGATGGCCAAGCTCTTCGCTACGGAATGTGCAAACGAGATTTGCGACAAGGCCACCCGTATTCTCGGATCCTATGGTTATGCCAGGGAGTTTGCAGTGCAGCGCTATTTTCGGGATATCCGTTTTACCCTTTACGGTGGCGGGACCAGCGAGATCCTGAAGCTGATCATTGCCAGGGAAATGGGAGAGTCAACCGGGAAAGGGGTCTGACTAATGAAGGGAAATAAGAGGATTCGAATCCTCTTTGCAAAGCCCGGTCTCGATGGTCACGATGTTGGCGCCAAGATCGTCGTGCGCGCCTTGATGGAGGCGGGTTTTGAGGTGATCTATACGGGCTTGCGAAAGACACCGGAGCAGATCGCTCGCACCGCTTGCGACGAGGACGTGGATGTGGTTGGTCTGTCTATCCTTTCCGGTTCTCATCTTCCTATCTGCCGCCGACTCGCCGCTTTGCTTTCGGAATATGGTATGGAAGATGTCCTGTGGATTGTCGGTGGGAACATTCCGAAAGGGGACCACGAAGAATTGAAGGGGCTCGGGGTGGATTCCGTCTTTCCGGTCGGGACGCCAACTCAGTCCATCGTCTCCTTTATCCGCGAGAGCATATCATGAGCCACGAAGGCAAGACGGATTTCACACCTGTCCTCAATGAGTCGGGCCTCAAGATAGAACCGCTCTACACGGCCGAGGATGTCGAAAAGAGCGGTGGCTGGGATGGCATTGGCAACCCGGGCGAGTTCCCATTCACTCGCGGCATTCACAAATACATGTACCGCAAACGTCCGTGGACGATGCGCCAATATGCTGGTTTTGGCAAACCGGAGGAGACGAACGAGCGTTTTCGCTATCTGATTGCCAACGGCCAGACAGGATTGAACGTTGCCTTTGATCTGCCGACGCAGGTCGGCTTGGATTCCGATGATCCGCAGGCGGAAGGAGAAGTAGGCCGGGTCGGGATGGCCGTGGATACCTTAAAGGACTTTGAAATCGCTTTCCAGGACATTGATCTCGATCGTATTACCGTTTCACTGACGATCAACGGATCAGCGGCTATCCTGATTGCCATGTATTTTGCGATGGCGGAACAGCGCGGGTATGACGTCAGCAAACTCCGTGGTACGGCCCAGAATGACATTTTGAAGGAATTCATCGGCCGGGGCACGTGGATCTTCCCGGTTGAGCCGTCGATCAAGCTCGTCGGCGACACGATCTTATATTGTGCGGAAAACGCACCGCTCTACAGTCCAGTCAGTGTCTGTGGTTACCACATCCGCGAATCGGGTGCCAATCCAGTGCAGGAAATGGCCTATGCCTTTTGCATTGCAAAGGCATACATTGATCATGTGCTTGATCGAGGTCTCGGGATTGACGATTTTGCCTCACGCCTTTCCTTCAACTTTGACATCCATGGGAACCTGTTCGAGCAGGTGGCAAAGTTCCGCGCCGGGCGCCGACTGTGGGCGAGAATCCTGAAAGAGGAGTACCACACGGAGAATCCACGATCCATGTG
>JBARRC010000341.1:0-4158 GCA_049644045.1 Phycisphaerae bacterium | reverse complement strand
GCCTTGGACCACGAGCCGAAACGCCGCCGGGCGGCTTGCATGAGGTAACCGTGGCGCCGTTTCAGTTCACCGGGTCGTATCCTCGTGCATCCGCGATGTTTGTCTTGAAGCGTGCCACGATGTCCGGGTGGTGTTGATCCAGGTACTCACGAACCCGGCTGTTGGTCAGCAGGGCACGGGCATAGATGGCCAACCGGAGCAAGTCGATCGTGTACTGTTTGTACAATCGGGAGTAGAAATCGTGTTTCTGTTCGGCTTCGGCCAGCTTCTTGATAAGATCGTTCTTGCGCTGGGCCGTTTTGTTCCATGGATTGCGTTTTCGCCCCTTCCGCATCGCACGCAAGGGCGGTGGCGTCTTCAGTATCAGGCTCTGGGCGAAGACAAACGGTCCGCACAGCGGACCCTACCCGGCTACGCGCCTGCTACGTCTCAGTGGGTGCCGCTATTGCTCGCTGCCAGCGTAAAGAGGTTGTGATCCTCCAATGTCTCTTTCTTGCGAGACCGGACACCGACGAAATCGCCCATCGGCCCGCGCCCTTCGCGGAGGCGTTTCACGCTTGCTTTGATCGCGGCGTCGGCCGCGTCGATGCCGATGAACCGGCGCCCAAGAGCAACGGCGGCCTCCAGTGTCGTGCCCGATCCGCAAAAGCAATCAAGGACCAGATCGCCGGGGTTCGTCGTCGCGGCGATAATGCGAGTCAGCAAATCGAAGTTCTTTTCCGTAGGATACCCGGTTATCAATACGTTCTGATTGTGCGGATCCCTGAACCCCATCCAGATGTCCTGCACCGGGATTCCCTTGCTTCTATCAAAGAAGACTTTGCGCCGCGGATTGCCGTTCGGCGACCAGTAAATCTCGCCTGCGGCGTCGAGTTCGTCGAGTTTGGAGGGCGGATACTGCCAGTGTTTCCCGTGCGGGGGCAGCTTGTCGCGCCACGGCTTTCCCGTCTCGCCCCGGCGGACCCCCGGTGCATGCAGTGGAACCCTCTTGTAACGCCGCCCCGACTTTTCTTCGATGTACGCGTACTCCTCCGCCATCTTCTCGACGGACCACTGGTCGTACGGGCGGTGCCACACGTACTCCTGCGACTTCGTGTAGAAAACAATATGATCGGAGATGTTCCCGAAACACTTGCGCGTATAGTTCTTGGTGTTGCATTTCTTCCGCGTGATGAAATTGCGGAAGTTCTCGCGTCCGAAGATTTCGTCCATGAGGATCTTCGTCTCAAAGATCATGTTCTGATCGAGATGCACGAAGATCCCCCCGTCCGGTGCGAGAAGATCGTGGAGCACGATCAGCCTGCGCCGCAAGAACTCCAGGTAGTCCGCGCCGTCCAAGTGGTCGTCGTAGGCGTGGTTGGCATCGCGATCGACGAAGGCCATAGTGGTGGCGTACGGAGGGTCGATATAGACGCTCCGAACCTTGCCACGCACATCCCGCTGGGAACGCAGCCACAGCATCGTAGGCAGATTGTCGCCTTGGAACAGTCGCCCCGCTTCGCTCGCAATGGCGATTTCAACTGGCTTGGCAGCCGGGAGGGCGAGCACGTCAGCGCGTGCCAGCTTGCCGGCGTACTGCAACGCATACGCCTTCTTGCTCACCCGTCGCTTTGAAGGAACTCCAGTCGCCATGGCTCAAGCCTCCAGCCATTGAGGCGTGATTCGCTCAGGCACCATCCGCAACGTAACGACTCTGACTTTGCCTTTCCCCGACTGCTCAAGCTGTGTGTAGTCCGCCCACATCGAGCCGAGAAGCAAGCCCGGGCCGTCATTGAGAAAGATTACCTTGAGTTTATTCAGACGCTTGCGAGCCGCGAAACGAAGGACTTCGCTCGCACAGTCCCGATAACCACCTAGCCGGTCGTCCTCTTGTGCGCCTCCGCGGTCACTGTCGTACCGAGCGAATCCCACCGCCAGGATTTCCGACCCGCGTCGTATGACGAAATCCGCCGGGCGGTCGGGTTTGGGGTAGTCGTCCCACACGGTGCCCAGCAGGACGTCCTTGCCCGCCCGCTCCGGTCCGGCGATCGTGTATTGCGGAAGTTGGCCGCGGATCATGGTGAAGAACTTCTCGGTCAGGTCATAGCCCTTCTTGCCGCGCTCTTTGTATTCCCAAAGAATAGCGCAGAGCGCTTCGTCCGGGATCGGGCGCGACGCGAAGGCCTTCTGCACCTCGTGGATCGGGCGGAACCTCGCTCCGAACTCGGCACAGATCGCCTTGCGATTCGACTTGATCTTGAGCATTTCCACGGGCGTTGCAGGGCTCACGTACTTCCGAAAGACGCGCGCAAGTTGAACCCGCATCCACGTCTCGGTCAACTCACAGATGTTCAGGAAGAGCGCCGACGATGACTCTGACCGCTTCAGGATTTGGCCGAACAGCACCAGGACCGGCTTATATAGTTCACACGCTTCAGGCAGGATGTCGGGGTAGTACTCTCCGGTCGCAAGCGTGATCCATGTCGCCGCGTCGTGCTGGTAGTCACCAAAGTCCTTTCGCCCTTGGGACGATTTGACCTTAGATGACCCTGTAGACGGCGTCGGTTTGTGTTTCGCTTCGCCCATGGGGCCCCGTTAGAACGCTCGGATGGTACTGGCCCGGACCGCTCGCGAAGAACCCGCCTACGCCCCAATCGTCGCGCTCGCTGTCTCGCTCCACGGTCCCTTTTCGCCGGTCGTGGCGACCCAGCGGAGCATGTAGTGGGCGGTCTTGCCGCCGTCTTCACCCCGGTAGTCGCCCACGTACGGCGCGCGGGTTAAGTCGATTGTGGGCGCCGGTACGGCGGTGTCAAGCGGGCGGGGGACGGGGTCTGGAGAGAATCTGTGGATCGGGCAGACCGGTTGACCTCCCAGCCGTTCAGCCAATCGGAACAGGATGGTGCGGCGTAGTGGGCAAGTTCACCCTCCCCAGAACACCGAGAATGTTGAGCTGTCGACCAAGGGACGCCGGCGCGGAGGATTCCGAGGCTTCATATCCTGCGATCGCCCGCAACGGACGGGAGTGTGACTGTCGAGCTCCGTCCGGAGAATGGCCGTGTGCCACTGCTGTGCCAGCAGTGCCGAACGGCAGGATCACACACGGTCTAGTATGACAGCGCTAGGACCTGCGATTCCGAGCTGCCAGTGGCGATCGGTCGTTTTGAGCGACCTCGTTTTCGATGGCGCCAACGGCGATCCGGAGCCGAGGTAGCGCTGTCATACTAGAGACACTGCTCACAGAGCAGTGGCACCCAGCCATGAGGGCTTCGGAGAGTTGTTCAGCGAGATCCGCGACTCGTTGGGTCTTCTCCTGAATCATGGTGGTCTCCATCTGTCGGCCGCAGATGGCGGGACCACCATGCCTGAACTGGCCCGGTGGGCTGAAGGTGCGTGACGTTGTGCGGGGGTCTACTCCGTTGGGCCTCCAAGCAAAGGGCCACAGGTTCGTTGGAGTGGGGCACCCGGTGGCAGACAGCCCCTCAACGTTGGCTCGGAGGTCTTGGCTGAGCGTGTGTGCGATGGGCAGGTGGGATGATCAGATGTTCCCCCAAACAAGAGGAGCGTCAAACCAAGGCCACTCCCGAATCCCCGCCAAGGGGTCACGATATAGCAAAGTACAGTCCCGCGCGTGCGGGTGGCCGACGCTCCCTCTTGGGAACGCGGCGCCACTGGCGCCTCACAACAACCCGACCGGGATGGCTGTGACCTTGTCCGTGAGCGGTAGCCGTTCGCGGCAAAGGCATACGACGCCCCCCTCGGATCGACCCGGCTTGAGCCGATCGAGCGCCGAAAACGGCTGTGTCCACTCCCGTCGGGGACTGGCAGACTTCTTGATCTCCACGGGATAGATAGCCTGGTCCTGAACCAGCAGCAGGTCGATCTCCATGCCATCCTTGTCGCGGTAGTAATAGATCGGCGGCTGCTTTCCCCGGTTCCACCAGCTCTTCAGTACCTCGGCAACAACGTACGTCTCCAGGATCGCACCGCTCATCGCCCCTGCTTCGAGCGTCTCCGGCGATGACCACTTGGTAAGATAGGCGCAGAGTCCCGTATCGAGGAAGTACAGCTTCGGTCTTTTTGCCAGGCGCTTGGTGACATTCGTGTGATACGGCTGCAACAGCAGCACCTGGAAACTGGCCTGAAGGATCGAGAGCCAGTTCTTGGCCGTGTTCACCGCCA
>JBARRC010000340.1:0-12769 GCA_049644045.1 Phycisphaerae bacterium | reverse complement strand
GGCTGTGCCGCCCGCGCGGTATCGATGCTTGCAATGGACTCGAGCGCTACCGGGATGCGGCCGAGGTCCGCGGTGTCGATCACGACGGCCTCGTCGCGGGTGTCGACGAGCTTACCGTAAAGCACGTCACCATTCGTCAGGGCCAGCATGAAGTCACGTTGGCCGCGAGGCGAAAGGGGCGCTGCGGCCGTGATCCGGACGAGATCGCAAAGTGGGAGGCGGTGCTCGCCGGCGGCGGTGCGGAGGAGGACCCCATCACTGAGCGACAAAGCGACAAGTTGCCCGCGCATCGCCTCCTCCGAAACGGTCTTTAGGATGACATCTATGCCATGTGCACCGCCGCGGGCCGCTGGAGCAAGCGCGAACATCACGCCGGCGGCGATCGTGACGCAATAAGTCAATTGGCAGCGATACGAGTTCATGGCTACTTCTGAAAGATCGGCAGCAGACGGTTGGGCATTTGTAGGATAATCAAAGCCATCGCAGTTCCATACTCCTGCCCCGCTTGCCCCCGCCAGAACCCCTCGGGGTCCTGTTTGCCGAGCAGTTCGGTCCGAACGGCCGGCCACCACCGACGCCAGTACGCGTCACCCGCGAGGAACATTGCCTGCCCGGCGTAATAGTGCCCGTAGAAATAGTGGCCCACCGTCTGTTCCTTCGGCGGCGTAAATCGCTCAATATATTCTAGCCCTCGTTCGATCTCGCTTCCGCCGTAAATTCCAGCGTACTGTAACGCCGTGACACCCGCGGCGGACCGCGCAAAGGCCGAACCGCCAGAGTTAAGCATGTATCGAAAACCGCCGTCGGGGTTCTGGCTCGCCTTGACATAGCCAATAGCCTTGTCGATGACTTCCTTGTCGACGTAAATGCCCGTGTTCCGCGCAGCCCGTAGTGCCATAACCTGACAGATCGTGACCGAAAGATCGGCGTCGGCGCGAACGGGTTGATACCGCCATCCACCCTCGTCGTTCTGCGTGGTGACGATGAGTCTGACGGCTTTGCGCAGCGTCTCGCGGACGTCCGGCCGGCTCGACATGCCGTAGGCTTCCGCGAGAAACAGCGTGGCGAAGCCGTGCCCGTACATCGGTCCGTGCGACGTCTCCGCAGCCAGCAGCCCGCTCTCTGAGGTATGCGCCAGGACAAAGTCAAGCGCTTTGTCCACCACCTGGCCGTACCGGCCCCGACCCGGGGTGCTCCCGTCCGACATGAACGCGAGCGCAGCCAGGCCGGTAATGCCGACATGAGGTCCGTAGTGCGACAGGCTTCCGTACGAGCCGTCCTCGGCCTGGTGTTCGGCGAGCCACGCAAGACCCTTCTCGACCGCTACACGCTGCTCTGCCGTGATCTCCGACTCGATCGGTGTCGCTGCCGGCGGCGGATCCGACACATCCGAACCGCGACCGTAAGGGAGCGATGCCGAAACTGTAACACTCCACAGTAACACGATCACCGTCGTGATCCCGCCTCTTATCCTCGCCCTACCGACTTCATCCTTCATCCTTCATCCTTCATCCTTCTGACAACCATCATTCCTCCGTTTCCTGCAGCGCCCGGTAGTAACGCTCGATCCAGGTGCGATACCGTTCCAGGTAACGCTCGCCGACGCCCTGGATAATCTCCTCGCGCTCACGCATCGGCAGGTGCCCCCACGCCCGGCGGGATTCCCGCAGGTCGCCACCGGCAGGTTCCTCCTTTGACAGTGCCCCGCCTGCATCAGTTGTATCTGAAGATGACGAATCCTCCCCGGCCTCCTGACCACGCACACCTTCCCTGGAAGCTCGTCGCCCGTCAGTCGGCATGCGGCGCTTATCCGCGCCGGTTGGCTGGCCGGAGTGCCGAAGCGGACGCCGCTGCGCCGCCGCCGTTTTGATGGCCACGTCCAGTTCAAGCATGATGCGGCGTTGTAACTTCTGGGTCTCGTCACCTGCGTCAAACTCGATTTCGAGTTTGCGCGTGGCTTCGTCCATCAGGCGTATGATGATCGCCATCGTGTCCTCGTCCGAATCCGTAACTGCCTTGCGAATCAGGCGTTCGCCCAGCCGTTCGTCCGTCGTGTCCTCCTTTGACGGTTCGCTTGGCTGTTGTTGATCCGTTGTGGTGTTGTGCCGCTCCCTCACGGTCGCGGTTCGGATCTTTTTGGGTTTGCTTTCCCTATGCCCCGTTGCGACATCGTGCCGCTCCCTCACGGTCGCGGTTCGGATCTTCGAGGGTTCGCTCTGATCTTGACCCATGACCAGCGTCGGCGCGAACAACACGACGGCCAAAGCGCCGAGCGAGCGCACGAAATGACGTACCCCGCGGAATAGCATTGGCAACGCTTCCGGTGAGCCGCAGGCTTTAGCCTGCGCGGACACGCACGAGCCGCAGGCTTTAGCCTGCGCGGACACGCACGAGCCGCAGGCTTCAGCCTGCGCGGACACGCACGAGCCGCAGGCTTCAGCCTGCGCGGATATCCGCGCGGCCTGAAGGCCGCGGCTCGCTGAAGCGTTGCGGCTCGCTGGAATCATTGTCGTTTTGATCACCTCGCATGCCCTCTCTTTTTACGGATGCTGCACCCGTTGCGTAACCATTTCAGTGAGTCGCCGGACCTCCGCCTGATCTTCACCGACCATTTCGATGTCCCGTAGCTGCTGTTCCGTCGCGCGATCGATATCAAATGACTCATGAAGCCCTTTGGTCCGTTCGTGGATGTCCACCTGCATCGCTTTGAGCACGAGCAGTTCGGCGACGGTCGGCACCGGTTTGGACTCGCTGGGTTGAGCGCTCCCGCTCCCACCTCCAGCGGCCGTTTCGACAAAGTCGGTATCGACAGGTAGCGACTCGGTATCAACAATCGCACCGATGAGCTTCTCCAGCTCGCGGGCGATGCGGTCGGTCGTGGCCGCAAGTTCATCGTCGATCCGGCGGGCGTCGAGACGGCCTTGGCTGACATCCATCCACTTCACCACCCGCTGCAGCGCCCACTCGTACACGACGACCTTTTGGAAGTCTGGAAGCTGCGCCTCGACCATCGCACGGACGTTCGCCTGCTTGCGCGCGAGCTTGGAAGCGGCCCGCGCCTCCCGACGACTGATCCGCCCGCGTACCGTGATCGCGGTTTTGAGCTTGCTGATCCCGCCGTTCACGTCGAGCTGAACCGCCAGAATCTCCGCCAGGTCCTCGCGGATTTGGGCGAGCGAGCGCATGAGCGCCTCGCGAGCCGCCTCTCGCGCGAGTGCTTCAAATCGAGCGAGGGCATCCTGGAGCAGCGCGATGGCCTCGTCCTGCGCGGGTGTGGCCGCCGCAGTCTGTCGTGCCCGAAGTTGCACTTCGGCCTCGCCCATGGGCGTGGCCGCCTGGCGGACGAGCCTCGCTGCCGGTGCCGCCCGCTCCACGCCAAGGAGTTCCTCGCCGAGCAGCCTGGTGTTTCGCTTGAGCGTCCGTTGTTCGTGCACAAGCGAGCTGAGTGTCGCTTCGTCTGTGCCGATCAGGTCCGCCTCGTGCGTCGCGGTTCGAAGTATCTGCTGCTGCTTGATCAGCCTGGCCAGGTGCTCCTCGGCCCGATCAAACCGCTTGCGGAGCAGTTCGAGCTCACGATCCTCGCGCTCGCGCAGTGCGGCCGCCATCTTCCGCAGCGCCTCGGCTGCGGCTTTCTGGTTGATGGTCGCAGCCGCGGTTCGGTTCGCTTCGATGGCCTTCGCTGCGGCGTGGGCGTGTTTGGCGGCCTCGTGGGCACGAGCGGCACGGAGGGCGGCGTCGATCGCCTCGGCGCTGGATGGATCCTTTTCCTTGCCGGCTCCAGCAAGCTGGCTCATACGCGCCAATAACTGCTCAATATCCGTGGCGACTTGTTCCTGGCGGCGTTCGGTGCGTTTGAGCTTGGCCGCTTCCTCCTCCGTCAGCGATCCGACCGCCTTCCCAAGCATGGTCTTGCCCAACTGGGCCGTGTGGGAGCGGAGCGTGTTTTGCCGGTCCAGCAAATCCCGCGTTTTGGTGACCAGTTCCTGAAAGCTGCCCCATTGCGACATGAGCCGGATCACGGCGTGGAGATCATCGATGGCCCTCTCTTCCGAACGCGCCGCCTCCCGCAAGTTGTGCTGCTGCGTCTCCGGCTGCACCTGTTCGCGCACCTCGCCGAGGGCTCCGCTTGCGACGGTCATAGGTCCGCCGGCGATTCGTAGGAGTCCATCGCTTAGCGAAGCGATCCGGTTGCGAGCCTCTTTATCGCCGGTGTGGTTACGTTTCATCTGCTGGCTGAGCTTGTCAGCGCGGTCGGCCACGTCACGAAGACGCCGGACGAGCCGGGCCTGCCGGGTCGCCAGGGTCGCCGCCATTTCGCGATCCGCGCCCGTTAACGCCATCGGCTCGTCACCGTGCCGAAACAACGCGGTCGTACGATCCAGGATCTCCCCTTCATCCAGCGCCGCCTGACGAACTCGCGCTTCGAGCAAAGCGATATGCTGACGCAGGCGAGCTTCAAACTCGACCTCACTGATGATCTTGATGTGCATGGGAGCGGACCGGCCTTGCTGCCCTGTTTCATCCCGCGCAGTGTGGTTATCCGTGGCCACGGCGGTCCAGATGAGCACATCGCCCGGGGCGAGTGACAGGGATTCGACACTCCACAAATGCTCCGCCATCGCTTCCACGGCCTGATCGTCGCGGACAATCTCGAGCCGATCCGTAAGCGGGACCACCTGTGCTGCGTCACCGCCGGCGCGCTCAACGTTCAGGTCAAGGCGGGTAATGCCGAAATCATCCTCGACTTGAATCAGCAAGGGTATGGATCCCTTCGGTGTCAGCTCCGTGACGGCCTTTGGCTCCAGAACCGTGACAACCGGAGGTATATCCGGTGTCGCCAGGATCGAATGTTTGCCGGCCCCGCGATTTTCAAAACCGTACTCGTCCCTTAGTTCGATCCGAAAGTGGAGGTCGCGGTTGATTTCGAAGCGCGCCGATAGCTTATGGTGATCCTCCGGCGCGACGATGAGTGGAATCCACCCGCCCGCTTCAGTCCGCAGGCCCAGTTCGGTTCCGGTCGGATCGGGTGAGATCGGTTTGCTGGCATGAAGAGTCATCTTTACATGCCCCCCGATCGGCGCGTGGACCGGCCCGTCTCCAAGGTCCTGCACCCGAACCGCGCGGTTGGAGGCGTAGGGAGGCGGCTCAACGGCGGCTAGTGCTTCAACGACCTGCGGACGACGCACCACCTGGAGAGTGTAGGGGGCGCGTTCCGTGCTATCATCACCCGCTTCAAACCAGTATTGCAAATCCTTCGTAACCGCGTCGATCGTTGCGTAGAGCGTGTCGTCCTGGCCGCGTTGCATGACCAACGTCATCGTTGCACCGCCCGGCTCGCGAAGATGCACGACACCGCGCAGCGCACGTGTCAGCCCGCGCTGAATGCGCATGCGGACCGTGACCGAATCCCCGACCGCCGCGATCAAGTCCCCCGTCAGCGGCAGGATCGAGACGGTTCGCGGCCACTCGATCCGCCCCAATGGATATACGTACCGGTACAAACCGGTGCGAGCCCAGCCCGGCGAGACCGACAGGATGCATGTCAGAACTCCGACACTTACTGCCAGAAGCACTCCACGCAGCATGAGCGGTTGAAGCGTCAGCGCCGACTCCAGCGGGATGTTCTTGATGATCCGTTCGGTGTTGGCGATCACCTGTCGCATTAGGCTGGGCGATCCTGCGCTGCGCTGCTCGATAAAGTTCACCGTGCTGGAGAGGCGATCCTGGAGCGTACTGAAATGCGCCTCGAGTCGGGCGGCGACTTCGTCAATTCCCAGCCGGGCCTGCAGCGGTTTGACGATCCAGTGCAAGGTTGCCCCGACAAAGCCTGCGATAAACAGGCCGCCGACGATGATGCGCAGAAGCGGCGGCAGCCACAGAAGCCAGTCCAACGTGACAATCGTCAGGAAAGAGGCCACACCGCTGACCAGAACGGCGCAGATGCCGTACCCGACCAGACGCCGGCGCACCGTGGCCCGCAATGCGCTCAGGCGGCGGAGAACCTTTGACTCCCGCCAATCGCTGTTTTGTAATTCGTAATTCGTAATTCGTAATTCCTCTAAAGCAACCCAAACGCCTTCCGCAAAACCCACTCCACTGATATCATTAGCGCGAAAAGCATCAAAGCCAATTTGGAATCCCACAGAGGCTCTACGATGTCGTCGGGAATCTGAACACTCCGGTCCCGGATCGCGCCAAAGGCCGACTCCAACTGATCGAGCTCCACCAGTTGCCCGCCGGTGGCGCTTGCCATCCGCGCCAGCACGTCGTGATCCGCTTCCGGTCGCCGCGCTTCGAGGTCAGGTCGCTCGACACGGACGAGAACCGACGCAGCCCGTTCGCCCGGACGCGGCACGATGTTCGGCGCCTCAAGGACGAAGCTGCCCGGTCGAGGTGGAACCCAAGCGCCTTCGAACAGATTTGATTCGGGACCGAGGCGATGAACGGCAAACCGCCCCACGACCGCAGGCGAGGCATCACCCGGCGAGGAGTCTGGCGCGGTTGATGCGTTGCCTTGGTTGCCCGACTCGTCCGGCGCGGCGCGGGGCTCAGCGGCTGCGATCTTGATAACGTCGCGCTGATCGGCAAGGAGCTGCGAGTCGAAGATTTCGACCTGGGTTTGCACGGTCGCGCCGTACGAATAGACCCGTCGATCGGTGCGGAGAGCGAAGCGGCGATCCTGGGCCACACGCGAACCGGGCATCAACGCACGCACGACTTGCACCCAATAGGTATCGTGCAGCCACTCACCGGTGTGCCGGCGCCATTGCCAGGTGTCGTCCGTAGCCTGAAAAAACAACTTGCCCGCGCCGTATCGCCCGGTGACGACGAGCGGCATCGGACCTGCGAGGGTCCGAATCGTCGGGTGCTCGGTAAGGACTGAAGCCCCCGGTTTCGGCCCGAGGGTGCGCGCGATCCAGTACAGCTCCGGCAACGTCTCGAAGAGCCGCTCACTCTCCTCGCGATCGGGGGTGAACCGAAAGATGCGGCTTCGCCGACCCTCCGGGGTGAGCCGGGCTCCAAACCCCATCACCCGCGGCGTGTCATAGTGCCCGAGGAACGTGGGGTCGATGCGCACGGGAACGAGTTTCTCGAGCGGTGTGCCAAGAAAGCGGTGGGGACAGGCCCGCTCCCCGGCGATCAGGCCGAAGCCGCCGCCCTCGTTGCCGACGAAATCCAGCAGCATGTTCATCTGCGCGCGAGTGAGCCACCCGCTGCGCGGATCGACATCGCCGAACAGAACCACGTCGTATCGGTTCAGCTCCTCCGGTGTTTCTGGGAAGCGGCGGATCGGATCGGTACCCTCCTGCACGAACCGCTCGTCGGCCTCGATCAGCAACGCGCTGAGTTCCACCGTCGGCTCGCGGAGCAGCGCATTTTTCAGATAGCGGTATTCGTAGCGCGGATAACCGTCCACATGGAGGATATGAAGACGGTTGTCGAGAATCGTCATGTCCACCCGCTCCGCGTTGTTCTCCGTCGTGACCTCACCGGGAAGCGGTGGCACCTCCACCCGGTAACGCACCGCACCGGTTTGCGGCGGCTTCGTTCGTAGCTCCACCGTCATCGAGCTGCGGGCCGGATCAAACACCACCTCTCGTGACGCGACCGTGTCACCGGAGCGCTCGTCGATCAGGCGCACCGTCACGGGCACCGCCTTGGTCAGACCGCGCCCTGAAAGTTGGGCTTCCACCGCGACTATATCATTGATGAAGACGCTCTCCTGCGCCCGCAGAGGTCCGACCTCGATGTCCAGCGGCCTGTCGGTCGAGCCGACGCGCAATGCGAAAATGGGAATCCGCCGGTCCCGCGCCAGGTCGAGCGCGTCTTTGAGGCTTGTTGGATGGGTCGTCTGCCCGTCGGTGGCTAAGACAATCGCAGCCAGCCGCCGCCCTTGCGCTTTGGCAATCACCTTGCTGATCGCGCCGGCGATATCCGTGCTCGCGCCGTCGGCCTCGGCGGCCCGCACCGATGTGACCAGATCATCCAGCCCCGCCGTCGAGGAGAAAAAACCCTGCGTCTCGACGCTGCCGGCGAAGGTGCAAAGCTGGACCGCGTTGCGCTCCAGCAATCGTCGAAGGGAGGCGGCGCCCTGGCGCACGAGCGCGGCCTGAATCAGTTGCAGACGTGATCGGCTCGCCAGCTCACTCGTGTCTTTGAGACTCGCGCCGCCCGCGACAGACAGTGCCAGGGATTCGTCACGATAGGGCTCGACCGCGGCCATGCTCAGCGACGTATCCAGCGCCAACGCCACGTGGGACGGCTCCACGCGGTTTTGCCGGAGAACCAGCGACGGCCGGCAGATGACAGCCACCACCAGCGCGGCGATCACACAGCGAATCGCCGCCAACACGATCCGCCGACCGGTTGACGCCTGCTCGCGCCGGTAGATGAGCCCGATCCAACAAAGCGCGATGATGGTGAACCCGAACAACGCCCAGGCCGGCACGGGGCTGTCCCACGTGAGGGTCAGCGGCGCATCGTGCCGCAAGTGGATGTCTTGGAGATCCAAAAACCACTCAATCAACGGTGTCACGACAAAGTCTCAAGGATCCGGCGCTACACGTGAGCCGCGACCTTCAGGTCGCGCGGTGTATCCGCGCAGGCTTCTGTCTCGTGACCGACTAGAAAGTCGGTCCCACATAAGGCCTGCGGCTCGTGTGTGTCCGCGCGGGCTGAAGGTCGCGGCTCGCAGGTGCCCGCCGTGATCCAAACCACATGGCCATCCCCATCTCCGCCAGAAGCAGCACCATGACCAGGTAGAATCCGGTCGAAGCCAGCTCGGTGGACCGGGCCGCAACGGGTCCCTCCGCGGCGACCGTCACATCGCTGACCAGATGAACCGGGCGATCGAGCGCCGTCATGAACGCCTCTTCGCCAACGGCCTCGAGATCAGACTCCGCCGGATCCACATTGGCGGCGAACGTTCTCAGCTCGGATCCGATGGACACGGTAATTGCACAGGCACGCTCGACCGGACCGTACGCCAGCGCCAGCGCACCATCATCTGGAACTACTAACGGCTCTGCTGTTGCCCCGCCGACACTCGCATTGCGGTGGGAAGGCGCTCCCTGACGGTCGCGGTTCTGTTTTGGCGCTTGCGGGGATACCACACGCAACGGCAGCGAACTCTCGACCGGCGTCAGCCGATCCCGAATCGTCTCTCCCACCATGATGTTGCGGTGATCGCCATGCCGCGGCGACAGAAAGGCCATCGCGCTTAGCATCAGTGAAACATAGTCGCCCTTGGCCGGCAGGTTGGTCCACGCCATGTTCGCCGACGTCGTGCAATACAACACCCGCCCCTTCCCCATCGACGATGCGATCAAAGCCGCCTCGTCGTTCGTGTATCGTAGGACCACTTCCGCCCGGTGCGTGTCGAGCTCGATGGGCAGATACTGGTCCACGCGCGCCGTAAACAAACCGCTGTCGGCATGACCGACGAACTCAGCCACGATCGGGTGAACCCGGTCATCCAGCCGGAAAGCAACGTACTCGTCGCTGTCGTACGAGCCGCGGGCTTCAGCCCGCGCGGTGACGCGTGCCTTTCCGATCTTGCCCGGCAGTAACCCCTTCCCCTCGGCGTAGCCGAACCGGTTGTAGTTTTCCGCACTGAGCAGGTCGCCGCCGAAGATCAGCAAACCTCCGCCGTCCGTGACGAACTCTTCAAGGTGCTTCCATGCCTCCGCGGATAGCCGATGCACGTCGCACAGGGCCACAACGTCGTAGTCCGACAGCACCTCACCCCCCAGTTCCGGCTCGATGACGACTCTCGGTTGGATCAGGGTCGACTCGGCGGTCCCGACTTTGGGGGCGAGGGCGGTGGCCAAAAACCCCGCCTCACCGGCAAGCCGTGTCGCCCCCGGGCGGCCATCCACCAGCAGCACGGGCCTCGTGTCGCGGACCTCCACCGAGAGGTAACGGGCATCGTCATCATCCAGCACATCGTGGTCCGGGGGGGATATTCTCGCTTCGATCAAATGAGTCCCGGGCGTGGAGAACTCCGTCGTGATCGTGGCCACGGTAGACCCACGCGGCTCAATCCTCGGCAGCGGTTCGCGCCGGATGATCTGACCGTCACGGCGTATCTGCAGGGCGACGTCGCGTACGCTCGACGAGCCCTCGTTGGTCACCTCGGCGACGATTCGTATCGGAACGTTCACACCGATCAATGGGGATTCTGCGGCGAGCCGGGTGACCGCGACGCTCTCGCTTACGCCCGGTGCCACGCACACGACAGTAAAGTTGGTGGCGGGATCGGTCAGGGCATCGGCGAGCCGCCGGGCCGCCCTCACGGCAGCCGTTGGTCCCTCGTCTGCCTCGCTCTCCCAGAGGCGCCGCGGAAGATCGGAGATCAGGTACACCGCGCGATTGCCGGCAGCTAATGGCGAATCCTCAAGGATTTCGAAAGCGGTCGTCAACGCCCCCACCGTATCCGTCGCCCGCTGGGTCGGCTCGACGGCGGCGAGCCGCTCCCGGACGAACCGGCGGTCATAGGTGGCCTGCGTGATCACCGCCTCCGCAGGCTGCGAAAGCGTCACAATGCTGACAGCGTCCGTCGACGGAAACGATTCGAGCAGCCGCTCCGCACAGCGTTTTGCCAGCTCGAACCGGCTCTGCCCGGTCTGCGTCCGGGCATTCATGGACAGCGAGTTGTCCAACAGCAGCACGCGATGTACGCGAGACCCGCCCCCGGCGGACAACGGAAGCAGGGACGAGGTCGGCACATAGGGCCGGGCAACCGCCAGCCCGAACAGCAGAATCACACCCACACGCGTCAGCAGCAAAAGCCACTGCTCCAGCCGGACACGCCGCGCGCTGCGCCGGTTCGCCGCCAGTAGAAAAGACATCGCCGCCCAGGGAACCCGCACATAGCGCCGGCGGTTGATCAGATGCACGAGAATCGGGATCAGTCCCAGACCCAGCGCAACGCCGGCGATCGCCGGGTGAATGAACGGAATGGCCTGAAGCAGAAACATCGCCGCCATCGCCTCATCCTGCGCCCATCACGCGCGACGAACGCTTCCGGAGTCTGGCACTGCGCGTGGCCAAAAATCCGCTTAAGGCGAAATCAAGCGGCGCCGAGGTGTTGAAAACGTTGAAATCGATCTGCATGGACCCACACCCGGTGCGCAACCGGTTTTGGAAACGTTCCACCTCCTCGAGGTAGCGCGCCCGTAGCGCGCGGGGGTCGGTCAGCAGCTTTCCCGTCGACTCCAGCCCGTCGAACATCGTCGGACCCCTGAACGGCAGGGTCAACTCCGCCTGGTCCCACACGTTCCAGACGATCAGCTCGTGATGGCGGTAGCGCAGTAGTTTGAAACCTTTGAGAATCGCGTCCGCGTCGTCGAACAAATCGCTGATCAGGATGATTAGCGTCCGGTGTCCGAGCCGCTCAGCCAGTTCATAAAGCACTTGTTCCATCGAGGTCTTCGCCGGACCGGTCCTGCTCGTGAGCTCGTGGACGAGCGTTCTCCAGTGCTGCGCGTTGTTCGAGGGCCGGACGAACTGAGTCACGTGTTCGTCGAACAGCGCGAGCCCGACCGAATCCTGCTGTTGGAGCGTCAGGTAAGCGACGGCGGCCGCGATCACGGTGGCGTACTCATACTTCGTCATGCCTGCCTCGTCGGAGTGAAAACTCATCGAGTCGCTGCCGTCAACAACCAGCATGAGGTTGAGGTTGGTCTCCTGTTCGTACTCCTTGATGTAGTACTTGTCCGTCTTGCCGTACACCTTCCAGTCGACGTGCCGCAGATCATCCCCCTGCGTATAGGCGCGGTGATCGGCGAACTCGATGGACAGCCCGTGGCGGGGGCTGTGGTGCATCCCGCTGAAGAAGCCCTCGATGATCAGCCGGGCCCGTAGCTCCAGACCGCTGATCTTCACCAATACCTTCGGGTCGAGATACTTCCGATAATCCTGTGCAGCAGTTTCCATGGCGCCGTCCGCCAGAAGAAAATTACGAATTACAAATTACGAATTACAAAAGGGGATGCCCGTCCGCGACCGACCACCGTCCTTCCTTTTCGTAATTCGTAATTTGTAATTCGTAATTATTACCCGGAATCGGGTGTGTTATCGTCAATCGCTCGGGCGATCCGCGGCGAACACGCGCCCGGCCATCGCGGTGTCCATGGTCGCTGAGGCGTCCGCGGGCAGGGTCTCGAGTAATCGCTCGACGATGTCGTCACTACGAACGCCGTCCGCCTCGGCGTTGAAGTTGGTGAGCACCCGGTGCCGCAGGACGGGGTGGGCCACTGCCCGGATATCCTCCGTCGATACATAATACCGTCCCGTGAGAATCGCCCGGGCCTTCCCCGCCAGCACGAGGTTCTGCGAGGCCCTCGGGCCCGCCCCCCATGACACATAGTCCTGGACGATTTCCGGGACATCACCCTTGTCCACCCGCGTGGAGCGTGTCAGCCGCGTGGCGTAACGAATCACGTGATCCGCACACGGCACGCGGCGGACGGTCTCCTGCAGCGCGATGATCTCCCGCGCGTTCAGCGTTCGGTCCAGTTGCACGTCTTGCGGAGCCGTGGTCTTCTTGACGATCTCGAACTCCTCTTCGTCGGACGGGTAATCGACGAGCACCTTGAACATGAACCGGTCGAGCTGTGCCTCCGGCAGCGGGTAGGTCCCTTCCTGTTCGATCGGGTTTTGCGTGGCGAGCACGAAAAACGGCTTGGGGAGCTTGTGGGGGAAACCGGCCGCCGTCACCTGGTTTTCCTGCATCGCCTCCAGCAGGGCGGCCTGCGTCTTGGGCGGC
>JBARRC010000339.1:0-1767 GCA_049644045.1 Phycisphaerae bacterium | reverse complement strand
ATCCGGGTCCAGCAAGCCATGGCTCAGGCATAGCCACAGATCGAAGAGATCGCGCCCTTTGCGACGCTGGTAGAGGGCTCGCAG
Source organism: Phycisphaerae bacterium (assembly GCA_049644045.1). Taxonomy (GTDB): domain Bacteria; phylum Planctomycetota; class Phycisphaerae; order UBA1845; family UBA1845. The sequence goes on along the minus strand of JBARRC010000339.1, from coordinate 1,683 downwards.
TTTCGTGCCCATCAGTTCGTCCAGCTGATAGGTGGTCACCTTGGCCTCGCTGGTGAACCACGGGTTGGCTACCGCGAGCAGATGACGGTGGTAGTCCAGAACCGCGAAGTGCTCGCGCGTGTTGATTTCGAGCTTCAGACGCAACGGGCGGACGGGCGGCACTTCAGATTCGAAACGATATACGAGTGTCACACTCGCTTCACTGCTTGACCTCTTGGGTCGACCTAGCCAGGGATCCAGGCGATGGCGGATAGCATTCAGCACGTCGCCGATGGCGCCAGGCTTCGCCTGAACCAGGTCTATGTCCTGCGAGTATCGGCTCGGTGGTTGGATGAACAGCTTGTTCAGGGCGGTCCCGCCCCGAAGAACAAGCGCACCAGCCAGTTCAGGTACGGCGAACATGTCAACGACTGCCCGTGATAGCACCAAGTCCTGTTCGACCTGGGCGTCATCGGCCCAGGGTGCCGTCGCGCGCCACGCGGTTATGTGCGCTTGTGGTATCACGTTTCGACCTCGATCGGCTCAGTGACGCACACATGCCACCGCCGGTCTTCCACCGCGCCGTTAGCGCTTCGCCCTGACCGCAGCGGGACCGCGCGCGGGGACTGACGTCCAAGCCATTCATGAAGGGCCTTCGCCTGCGGACGCCCTCGGACCCTTTCGAGTAGGTAGCCAAGTCGCTGCGCGTTGGGCAGATCCCCACTCGCGCGCACGACCTTGAGTAATCGCTTCGGATCGAGCAGCGGAACCAGATCCATCAGGACGGTCGCAACGTTATCCAGATGGCCGGCCACCTTTGCGAAGCGCACCAGATCGACGGCCGTCGACTCCGGGGTGGACACGCGCATCGTACCCGTCGGGGTCTGCACGCTCTGCACCGCGGTATCCGCACAGCGCTTGTTGACGAAGATTCGAATCCTCGCGCGGCCGACCTGTATTGGCCTGACCGGCCGATCGGTGAAGACCTGGAACTCCTGAGGCTGCTGGTGCGACGCTCCGTGGAGGGCGGCCGCGCTGAGCAGCCCGACGTAGTATGGTCGCTCCATCGCCTTCATCAGGTCGTCGATGAACCAAGATGGCGGCGGGCCGCCGGCGTGGAGATACTCGAGCGGCACGATCACGTAGAAGTAGCTCTTGACCTTCGCCACCCGTCGACGGCGGGCGAGTCGCTGAAGGGCTTTCTTGACAGCCTCGGCCGAGAGGCCACTGCCGTTAACAGCCTCGGCGCGGAGGAACGTGTACCTGCCCCGCGCTTGCAGCGAATCGACCCAGGCTTCTACGGTCGGCGCCGGCACACTCGCACCTCCAACGTGTTTGCACAAAGGGGTATAGTATATCCCTTTCCGCTAACAAGCATACGCCACGGTCCACGCCGTGTCAAGCGGCTTTTTTGCCGCCCGAGAGCCCTGGGCACCTGCCCTCAGGGAGACCGAAACCGGTCCTCTTCACCCGTCGGGCGTCCAAGGTGTGCCCAGTCAATGCCCAGTAAATGCGGTCTACAAACGGCTCGGACGGTCAAGAGTAGTCTGGTGTAGTCTGATCGTAACTGCTGCATCGTAAACATTCAGTAAACCCGTGTCACCTACGGCTCATCGGTGGCGCGGAGCTTCTGCTGGGGGGCTGGACACACACCGGTGAGGTTCGTACCATGCCGGCATGCTCGTTCAGGATGTCGAAGTCCGT
>JBARRC010000338.1:0-5132 GCA_049644045.1 Phycisphaerae bacterium | reverse complement strand
GGCCCGTGCTCGGGAAGCTGTGGGCCCAGATCGTCCGCTGGACCATGCGGCAGGAGACGCCGGCCAACTTCGACACCTACACGAGAATCGACGGTGACCGCGGGCGGATCGTCATCGACGCACTGGACAAGGACGCAAGCTATCTCAATCTTCTGCAACTGCGCGCCAAGGTCATGGGCCCGAACAGCCAAGCCATTCCCCTTCGATTCACACAGACCGGGCCGGGACACTACGAGGCCGACCTGCAGATCGAACAGGCCGGGCAATACCTCGCCAACGTCCAGATCTTCGATGCGGAGGGAGAAAGCCTGGGCACGATCCGAACCGGCTTCTCAATGCCCTTCTCACCGGAATACCGCGACTTACAACCCAACGAAGCGCTCCTGCGACAGATGGCGGAAATCACCGGCGGGCGGTGGCTGGAGGTTGTGGGACCGACTTTCCAGTCGGTCGAACCGGAAGAGGTCGACGTTTTCAGCCACGATCTTCCACCGACCGAAGCCAAGCGTCCGGCCTGGACGTGGGTACTTGCCTGGCTGCTGCTGCCCGCGTTTTTGCTCGATGTGGCTGTGCGGCGACTGGCAAGTTGGCTGGCGCTTTCGATCGTAGTCGAGCTTCTCGTGCTGGTGGTTTTGCTCTTCGGGATGGACCTGCGATACGGCTCGTGGTGGGGCGTTCTCGGTGCGTTTGTGCTGGCGGAGTTGATCGGTTGGACGATCCGATTCCGGTACATCGGCCCGCTGTTCGAGTTTATGACACATACTGTCACCGCACTCGGGCAGACAGGTGATCGTAGCGAGGCGGCCCTGGAGCACTTAAAGAGCACCCACGAGAAGGTCCGCGACGGCCTCACCGCAGCCAAGGATGAGGAAACGGAACCGCCGCCAAAGGAGGGGCCCATCCCCCTTTCCCGTGAGACAGCCAGGCGTCGCTTTGATGTTGGTGATGAAGAGGCGGCCAGGCCCGCGGGTGATCTGGATGAAGAGCTGGGTGGTGCCGAGGCCACAAAACCGAAACCGCAGACCAGTCGTCCGCCGGCGGAGGCAGGGGAGGGTGACGAAAGCGAGGAGCAGGCGACCACCTCGCGATTGCTGCGAGCGAAGCGCCGTAAAAAGCGCGACCGGAGAGAAGAGGAATAAACGTCAAAACGTCGAAACGTCGAAACGTCGAAACATTGCTGGACCGAGAATCCCTTCTCGGTCCGCCGGGTGGGTGCCGAGAAGCGGCTGGGGAAACGTCAGTGGTGCGACTCGAGCCGCAGGCTTTAGCCTGCGCGGTGCTACGAACCGCCGAAACGCTGCGCTGCACCGATACTCCGCGCGGGCTGAAGCCCGCGGCTCGCAATTGCGGTTCGTTTCGGGTTATCGTCACGGCATGTGTGAAAAACGGTATGTGGGCATTGCTGAATCGATAGGAGTGACTCATGGCTTCGCAGATTGATCCGGCTGTGGAAAAGGCGACACAGGAGTTTCGCCGCAAGTTTCAGGCCTTGCGCGACGAGATCGGCAAGGTGATCGTCGGCCACACGGAGATTGTCGAGGGGGTGCTCACGGCCTTGCTTGTCGGGGGGCACGTCCTGCTCGAGGGCGTTCCGGGTCTGGGCAAGACTTACCTGATTCGTACGCTGGCTGAGGCCGTGGACCTGAAGTTCTCGCGGATTCAGTTCACGCCCGATCTGATGCCGGCGGACATCATCGGGACGACGATCATCTCCGAGGATGCCGCGACGGGCCGGCGCACGTTTCAATTCCAAAAGGGCCCGCTGTTTGCCCAGATCATTCTGGCGGATGAGATCAACCGGGCCACGCCCAAAACGCAATCGGCGCTTCTGGAGGCGATGCAGGAACATTCCGTGACGACAGGTGGCACTCGCCATCAGCTACAGGAGCCGTTCTTCGTGATGGCTACGCAGAACCCCATCGAGCAGGAGGGCACCTACCCGCTGCCCGAGGCGCAGCTCGATCGGTTCATGTTCAAGCTCGTCGTCAACTACTCGAGCAGAGACGAACTCAAAACCATCCTTGATCGAACGACCACCGACTATCGCCCGTCGGTCAAGAAGGTGATGACCGACCAGGAGATCATTGGAACGCAAAACCTGGTCCGGCGGATCGTGATGGCCCCGCACGTGCAGGACTATGCGATCCGCGTGTCGATCGCGTCACACCCCGGCGGACCCTACGCCGTCGAGGCCACGAACAAATACGTGCGCTGGGGCGCCAGCCCGCGAGCGGCACAGACGCTCACTCTTGGCGCGAAGCTTCACGCCTTGCTCGACGGCCGGTTTAATGCAAGCTTCAGCGACGTGCAGAAGATATACCTGCCGGCCATGCGACACCGCGTGCTGCTCAACTTCGAGGGTGAAGCGGAAGGGATCAGCACGGACGACGTTTTGCGAGACATACTTGACAAGACGCCCACGATGGCCGAGGCGGTGGCGTAGGTGTACTCCAGCCACGTTCACCCCTCTCGTTGCATGCGTTCGTTGTGGATCTCCACGGCTCGTGCCGTCGGCATGCAGGCTGCCCCGGTCAATCAGGCAGCACACGATAAACGTCGTCATGCTCGCGCACGTGCTCGACAACCTGTATGCCGATTTCGTCGCCGACACCGGCTGATTCCACCGGCGCACGCTCGATTTGCATCGAATCGACTACCTGGGTGAAGTCCGAGGTGTGGCCGACGATGTGGATCGTGTCGCCCACGCCGAGCTGACCGTCGGTGATCTTGACGGCAGCCACCTTCGCCTTGCCATAATAGTGAGTCACCTTTCCGATGAGCTGTTCGGCCATAGCCAGTCTCCCAACGCCACGCAAGCTGAATTGATGAACATCTTATCCTGTCCGTCGGACGAGGGTAATCCGAACGACGGACAACGCACGATTATACCACGGAACCGGCGGCCGCGCCCACCTCACGCCTCTTTTTGGGGGCTTTGCCCCTGAGACGGGGTTGCTACTATAATGTTAATCCCATGAACGAGTCGGTTCACTACTACAGCACCAATCGCGACACACCGGTGGTGACTCTCCGCGAGGCGTTGCTGCAGGGCCAGGCGCCGGACCGCGGATTGTTCCTGCCGGACCGGTTTCCGACCCTCTCGACGGACGACCTGCGCACGCTGGTAGACAAAAGCTATGCGGAGGTTGCTCACGCGGTGCTGCGGCGGTTCACCGCGAGCATTATCAGCGATGCAACGTTGAAGGCGCTATGCGACAACGCGTACGACTTCGAGGTTCCGCTCGAACACGTTACGGGCCGATGTCACCTGATGCGCCTGGATCGCGGCCCGACGGCTTCATTCAAGGATTTCGCCGCTCGCATGATGGCCCGCTGGATGGGCGTGTTGATGCAGGCTGAGACCGGCGACCTCGTCATTCTCACGGCCACCTCCGGCGACACGGGCAGCGCCGTCGCCCACGCCTATTACGGCGTCGAGCGCGTCAGCGTCGTCGTGCTGTTTCCTACGAAAGAGGTCTCCGACCGCCAGCGCAGGCAGATGACCACGCTGGGTGGGAACGTGACGACCATCGGCGTCGAGGGGAAGTTCGACGATTGCCAGGCCATGGTCAAACGGGCGTTCGCCGACCCGGATCTGGCCGGCCTCCGCCTCACGTCGGCCAATTCGATCAACATCGGCCGGCTGCTGCCGCAATCCGTCTACTATGTCTACGCCTACGTCAGACTCGCTGACATCGCCGCGAAAGAACCGATTGTGATCTGCGTGCCGTCGGGCAACTTCGGGAACATGATGGGGGCGATGATCGCCTGGCGAATGGGCTTGCCGATCGAACGCCTTGTTATTGCGACCAACGCCAATGACGAGATGCCGATCTTCCTGCAGACGGGGGACTACCGGATAATCGCCCCGTCGCGCGTGTGCATTTCAAACGCCATGAATGTCGGCCACCCGTCCAACCTGGCCCGGCTGGTGGACCTGTACGGCGGATGGATGGACGAGACGGGAACCGTCCGCGAGCCGCCCGACCTCGACCGCCTGCGCCGCGACCTGTACGCCGTCAGCATCAGCGACGATGAGACCCGGGCGACCATCAAGGACGTGTACGATCGCTATGGTGTGATCCTCGAACCGCACGGCGCGGTCGGCTGGGCCGGGCTGGAGCATCACCTGCGCGACTGCCAGGAGAGTGCCAGACTGCTGTCGGTCTCGGTGGAGACGGCGCACCCGGCCAAGTTCCCGGAAGAGATTCAGGCTACGATCGGCGTCACACCTCAGACGCCGCCCAGTCTGGCCGGTATCGAAAATCGGCCGGAAAGGTACGAGACCATTCCGGCCGAGTATGAACCGTTCCGAAACTTGCTACGTAAGCGATCCCGGAATCCGTAGGCCGCCTGTCATCAGGCCACGCGCCGACGGAAATGAACCTTCCCACCCGTAAGCAACAGTAGGGTCATGATGGTGAGGCCCCACTCGGAGACGGTCGGAATGGGGTGCTCACACGCGTCGTCCTCTCCGTTGTGGTTGGAGTCGCCTAGACACACCGTTCCTGGCCCCTGTGGCTCTCCACCGAGATTGATGCAACACAACGGATCAAGGTCGTCCCTGCAAATCCATCTGCCGGGCGGAAAGCAGCAGGCCTCCGGTGCCGTGCACACCGTGCCGGCCCCCTGCGGTACGCCTCCAAGCTCATTCACACAGCACAGGGCGTCCGCCATGACGCAAGTATCATCCGGCAGGCAGCACGCCTCCATGCCGCCGCACGCTGAGCCAGGCCCTTGCGGGTCGCCGCCCTCGTCCTCACAGCAGACGGCATCCATGTCCTGGCAGGTATTGTCGGGGAAGCAACACCCCTCCATGCCGTCGCAGTTTGAGCCAAGGCCTTGCGGGTCGCCGCCCTCGTTCAGGCAGCAGATGGCGTCCATGTCCAGGCAGCTACCGTCCGGGAAGCAACACGCCTCCATACCAAGGCACTGGGTCCCCGGACCCTTGGGCTCGCCGCCCTCGTTCTCGCAGCAGATGGCGTCCATGTCCTGACAGGTGCCGTCGGGGAAACAACACGCCTGTATGCCAAGGCACACCGTTCCTGGTCCCTTCGGCTCGCCGCCCATATCGACGCAGCACAGCGGATCCAGCATCTGGCACGTGCCGTCAGGGAAGCAGCAGGCCTCAG
>JBARRC010000337.1:0-4766 GCA_049644045.1 Phycisphaerae bacterium | reverse complement strand
CAGTAGGACGACAGAATGACACGATGCCACAAAATATGGGCACACCCGTTGAGCGGTGGATAACATCACCGCGAGGGCGGACTTGTGAAACGTTCAGATATCACACGCGCCAAGTGCGATGGATGTGCTACGAACAACGTAGCACTTACCGAGTTCTCTTTTTCGTAATTCGCAATTCGTAATTGTTAAGGACATCCTGCCGGGCCGTCGAACGGATAGGGCAATCCCCTGAAGGCGTCGACGGCGGCGGAAATGTCATTGAAATTGACCAAAAGGTCCGGCACGTCATCGGCGAGGTCAGCCCGCGTCTTGCTCGGGGCGCCCGGCAGGTTCCTGAACTTGTCGACGACGGCTGCGATGTCGTCGAAGTCGGCGTCACCGTCCGGCGCCATCCACTCGGTTCCGCTCCAGTCGCCAACAACGTCGCCCCAACACGCGCTTGTAGGCACCGGAAGCGGCATGGAGTAATTCCCCTCAACCACCACGGAGTGGCCTTCGTAGATGGCCTGCACGTCGTACCGGGCGTTCGGGACGATTTCGTCATCGAATACGTAGACGACGCCAACTGAACCCCAATCCATGTAAGGTGGTGGTTCTTCACACTGCAAGCTCGCACCGAGAAAAACGGGAGGCGGCGTATCACCAGTCTCGTTGGACTGCTCGGAAATCTCATGCGGCGGTCCGACCCACATCGTGATGCCTTCAGACCCTTCAAACTGGGCTGGAAGGTCCGTGAGCGTGACCCGCAAAGCTGTCTGCTCACCGGGGTTGCGGGGCACAAACGAAATGTAGCGCCCCTTGGTGACGGCGCCCGGCGCCGGCTGTGGTGGCGCGGGAGCATCGCTATCGGGCTCGATGCGCACAAAGTAAACATCCTGCTCGCCGTTGAACGTAGCCGCATACGCAAGGCTCGCGCCGGTGTTGTCGGAGATCATATCGTAGTAGTCGCCGAGCTTATTTTGTTGGGGCCAGCCGACAAAGCTGTCGAACACCGGGCTGATGGGGATGTTCGCCGACCAGCTTATACCGGCGTCGTCGGAGAAAGCGTAGAAGAGTTCGGACAGATTAACCGCGCCGGTGTTCCGCGTGTCGTTCCACACCACGTCGATCCGCCCGTTCGGTGCGACGGACATCGTGCCGAACCACTGCCAGGCATCGTTGCCTTGCGGGTCATCGTTGACGCGAACCGGATCGCTCCAGGTCGAGCCGCCGTCTTCGCTGCGTGAGAACATCACATCCAATGGATCGACCACAGACTGGCGCTCCACGGAGCAGAGAAGATAGACATTCCCGCGGGTCGGTTCCGTAGAGTGATCGCACGCGACCCACACCTGGCCGAGAAGCCCACCAGGGTTGGGACCCGCCGAGTAGCCGATCCAGCCATCGAGGCTGACCGGGGTGGCGAAATCGAACGTCGGCGTCGTGAGGGGATCTTGCGCATTGGTGGACTTGACCACCATGAAAGGCCCGTTGGGCCAGTTGTACGTGCCGGAAATGTACAACTCACCGTCCGGGCCGACGGTGAGCGTGCCCCAGAACGGGTCTTGGGGAATCGGGATCGGGTCCATGAACGTCAGCCCCCCGTCGGTGGAGCGCGTAAACAGGTTACTGCCGCAGCAGCCGCCCCAGGGGCTCCACGCCATGTAAAGGTTACCGCTGCCGATGCCGCCTGTTCGATCGAAGGTCATCCACTGCTTGTCACCGCCGTAGGCGTAGACCTCCTGGGGCCATGTCACACCGCCGTCACTCGTCTTGTAGACGTAGCAGGCCCAATCGCCCGGACCGCGGTCAGGCTGCAAAGCGTTGTAGTAGATGTTGCCGTCAAGGTCGAAGTCCAGGACCGGATCGCTGGAGAACTCGCCCGGCTCCAAGACACCGGGGAACGTCCAGGTTAGCCCCCCGTCGTGGCTGTAACCATAGCCGGAAGTCCGAAAGTTGGAGCTGATCGTGTCGAACTGCCGCCAGCCGATGACGATGTTATTAGGATTCGTAGGGTCGATGGCCATCGACGACTCATTGGCCGCATCACCAACGATGTTGCCTCCGAACTCGTCGACGTTGACCTGCACACTGGTGAAGCGCCCTCGGGACCAGACCCGCGCCGACTGGACCGTGCGCGTCCCGAGCAGCGACGGCGGCCCAGGCTGGTTGTCGGGTGCCTCCCGATGGGCCGGGGCCACACGCGGCCAGTCAACGGCGGAAAGGACGCTGTCGTCCCGTTTGTTGCTCTCGGCGCGGCTCAACAGGACTGAGAACACACACACGGTTGAAACGACCACCAACGATACGGTTTTGCTCCTCATCGGATACCTCCTTTGTCGATTGCGGATTTCGGATTGACGATTGAGAAGAAGCTGCTCCCTACAACCCCCAATCCCCAATCCCCAATCAGTCCTCACCCCTCACGGGTAAGTCCTCCCAAACGCGGACTGAAAACTGGCGAAGTCCATCAGATCAACATCTCCGTCGCAGTCCTCGCCCATGCCTTCGTCGACGTCGATGGCGTCGTGAATCCCATTCCGGTTGCAGTCGCCGACACGCAGGAAGTAGACGTCCTGTTCGCCGTTGAACGTTGCGGCGTAGGCCACGCTCGCGCCGGCCTCGTCGGAAATCATGTCGTAGTAGTCGCCCAACTTGTTCTGATTCGGCCAGCCAATGTGGCTGTCGAAAACCGGACTCACGGGACCGGCCTCAAACCAGGTCAGCCCGCCGTCGGTCGAGAATGCATAGAACAACTCTGACCGGTTGGCTTCGCCCGTGTTGCGCGTGTCATTCCAGACAACGTCGATCCGACCGTGGGGCGCCACCGACATCGTCCCGAACCATTGCCAGGCATCGGGCCCCCGGTACGGTTGCAAGCTGTAATAGTAGAAGTTCCCATCGGCGTCGGCGTCCAGCACTGGGTCGCTGGAAAACACACCCGGCTCCAGAACACCGGGAAAGCTCCACGTCTGTCCGCCATCGTGGCTGTAGGCGAAGTCGGCCTGGCGGAAGTCGGATTCCACGTTGTCAAACTGGCGCCACCCAATAACGATGTTGTTGGAATCGGTGGGATCGATCGCGATCGAGGGCTCATTGCCCGCGTCACCGACGATGTTGCCGCCGAACTCGTCGATGTTGACCTGGATGCTTTGGTAGGGCCCACGCGTCCAGGGGTCGGTATGAACGACGGCTCTTTCGGGTGGGATCATCGGCCTGGGCATCCACGGGTCCTTGGGGACCTCCCGGTGGACCGCTGGCGCGCCGGCGGGATCAACGGGAGATCGAACGGCGGGCAAGGCGTCGTGGCGCTGGGCAAGAACGAGCGCGGGGCACAGCATGCTCGTCACGAAAACGAGCAAGACGTGTACAGCACCGAGCTTCATGCCTCCCCCCTTCACGTGGCACCGGCCTACAACCGGTGGAACACACAGGTTACAAACCTGTGCCACAGTTATGGGATAGGCTCTAAAGTGTATCGACTTGGCGGGGATTTTACAAGGGGTTCAGCGTGCGGACAGCGATTCCGCAGGTGGCGGGCTTTAGCCGCTTTGCGGGGTCCGTGACAGAATCGGCGGGTCCACGTTCCACACAGTGGAATCGCCGATTGGGAGCGGAAACACCCATAACGCGGGTGCGACTGGTCCGCTCCCTCACGGTCGCGGTTCTGATCGGGACCTGCGTGACCGCTCCCTCACGGTCGCGGTTCTGATCGGGCGCACCCATCCCGCCGGAAGTGTCACGGGTCCCGTGGCTGCAGCCGCTCGCAGCAGACGTTGACAGGTCTCTTGGGCTGCCCGTATAACTGCTTGATCGTATCCCGTTTAGAGGCGGGGCTTTGCGTCCGTGCAGACGGAACACGGAAACGGCATCGAGATGAAGGCAGACTTGGTGTGCGCTGTATCTGCGCGGAGTTCTATCGTCATGCCTTAATGAATTCGGAGTACCGAAGGCAATGAACTCAACGGCTATCGGCCCGTCACTACGCCACTGGGTGTCCCGGCTTGGCGCCGCGTTTTGCATCGCGATGCTTGGGCTCGTCGCAGGTTGTCCGACAGCCGGCATACCATCCAACGGCATCCCCGATGACCCGGACAACGGCAACGCTACCCCTGACGACACCGGGGAAGTGAGCGGTGAAATCATCAGCTTCTCGGTCAATTTCGGCGTGTCCGCGCTCGATCCACCGGTTTCCGTAATCTACAGCGTGACCGGCACGCCCGATTCGATTGCGGGCTTTTACGTGCCCGTCGCTGACGCCAGTCCCGGTGCCAGCGAGATCGGCAATCGAATCATCGTGGACACGAGATTGCCTGCGGGGACAAACAAGTTTTTCAATTTCGACCCGGCCTATGCCGGCGTGGGATTCTATCGCGTGGGCATCATCATGATTGTCGGCACTGAGGAAATCGTGGCTGAGAGTCAAGGCGTTGTCCAGGTCCAGGGTCCTCCAAACCCATTCTTCATCCAGCCCACCGAGTCGATCACCGAGGTGGCCCAGGGGACCGAGGTGTTTGTTTCGTTTGACGCGGGTGATCCGGAGGGCGAGGTAAAGTGGCGTCTGTTTTATCTGAGCGAAACCGATTCGCGGGACAATCCACCCGCCCAACTCGGTACGGAGCTGGCGGTTGGCTCCGGTAACGTCGGCTCTGCCACGTTCTCGACGACCGGTTTCGCCCCCGGAGATTATGAGCTGGGTATCTCGGCGACCGACAGCGGCTCGTCAGTTGCAACGACCCGTGACATCAAACGAATTGTCACAATTCCCAACGAGATCACGTCGGGGC
>JBARRC010000336.1:0-8847 GCA_049644045.1 Phycisphaerae bacterium | reverse complement strand
CTGTCGGAATAACCCGAACGACTCCACGGAAACATGACTTTCTTTGTCCAAGACTAGGTATTTCAACCCGAAAGTACCCTCAAAATGGTTGTCGGAATACTCAAACGAGACTATTCCGACAGCCTGTTACGGTCGCGGCTCTGATTGGGCATACCCATCCCGCCGGAAGTATCACGGACCCCCAACTCGGTATTGCTCGGACACGGTTATGGCACGGTACGCCTCAGGATCGTGATCGTGGGGCTGATCTTGCCGGGGGTCGGCGCACCCCAGCCCGCGAGACTCAACCAGGATGAGCCCGTGCTGAGATATCGCCCTTTGAAGGTCACCACGGGACTGTAGCCAAGGCGCCCGGCCAAAAGGTCTTTCATGCAAGCCCTTTGATCGGCGTCGAAGTCCACGTAGTTGTAGCTCGTCAGAATCAGATACTCGGGCTGCGACTGGTCGAAGGACTCGTGAGCCATGACCGCGCCGCGCGTGTCGTAACCAAGGTTGCTGAGCCGCGGAAGGTACTGGGGCTTGGAAAAGGCACCGACCTGCGAGGGCGGTGTGACGTGCTCGCGGAACCAGGTCTCGACTGCGTACCGTGAGTCCGTCAGCATCTCGGCGTTTATGGCCACGGTGTAACCCAGCGAGGGCAGGAGAATCATGCACGGAATCCCGAACCGAACCGCCATCGGCCATTCTCGCCGCCGCACCAGCGCCGCACCGGCTAATCCTACAAGGATGCATGTCATCGCGATCGGCGCGAACAAGAACCGCGAGTAAACGAAACCGATCTGCGCGACGACTACCACGTAGTAACCGACAACGGGGATCAGCACGATCAGCGCGGTGCGCCCGTACCGGCGAAGCGCGTAGAGCACCGACGCGACCATCGCAAGCAGCATGGGCCAACCGACCGCACCGGCTGCATACCAGAACGTCGCAAGCAAGAGGCGAAGCTGATCCGGGTAGCGATATTGCCGGGTGTGCAACGTACCCGGCGTGATGCCCAGCCAGTACTTCATCCGAGTCAGATACGGGTCGAGGTTTGCGAACACCCCATTAAAGATCAAATAGGGGAGAATGAACATCGCCAATCCGATGAGCCACTTGGATTGCCATAACGCCGAAAACAGTGCACGGAGGAGCGGGGCGTCTTTCCGGAATCGATTCGTTTCATTCACCAACAGGACCACGGCCATACCGGGATACATGCCCACGATCGCGTCCTTCGTGCTGAAGGCCAGCGAGCCGAACAGACCGAGTAGCGCACAGTCGTGCCACTTACGTGAGTGAAGCGCCCGCGCGTAGAAATAGAGGCTCCACGCAAACCAGCACATGGACGGGATGTCCACGTTGCCCAGATGGGCGAAGTAGGTGAACGCCGCCCCGAGCATCAAGGTCATCGCTGCGAGCAGCGCTGCGGTGTCATCTTGCGTCAGCCGGCGCGTAGCCGCCCATAGACCTAACCCGGCCGCAATCGCCATGACCACCGTGATTGAGCGGGCGATCAGGATCAACAATCCGATCTTCGGCGCGTGGGGCGGCAGGAGCCTGACCTCGCCGGTGTCGTCGTCAATGACCCGCTGTCCCGTGCGCTGCCAGTGCCATTGAACCGGCTCGTAGGCAGCAGCCAGGATCAGATAGTGCAGGGGTGGATAGCGGCCTTTCCATTGCGCAGGCCAGCCTTCCACCACACCAAGCGTGCGGAGGCCGGCAATCGTATCCTGACTCCACGACGCGGTACCGGGCAGCCCCCACGTCAGACCGGGCAGGTACAGTATCAACCCGACCATCGTGATGACCAGCGGAGCCACAAAGCAATGCCAGCGACCCGAACCTGTGCGATCGGCGCAGGCGTTTGCGGCAGAATCATCTTCCCGCGATAGTCGTGACACAGGCCGGTCACTCATAGCACAAATGGTATCCAAGTGCGCGCAGATGGTCCTGCAAGCGACCCGTGGGCTTCAGCCCGCGCGGATATACGACGCAAGCGAAGCGAGCCGCGGGCTTCAGCCCGCGCGGATGTTCGACGTAAGCGAAGCGAGCCGCGGGCTTCAGCCCGCGCGGAGTCTCGAACGCTCTCGGAGCTTCGTTCTGGAATCGTCACGCCGCGCAGGCTAAAGCCTGCGGCTCGACCAGGAACGTTGCCGGGTTTTCGCATGAACGTACCGATCGGTTCATTATCACCTTTGTTCATGGCCGCCGATTGTAACGCGATTCCGGCGTTCCGCCCTGATGCTGGGACGGCGGTTCGGCAATCCACGCACACCACTTCCCTGCACTGGCGATACCGCATTTATTGGACCCTTCAGCATATCGCCTGCGGCGCCGGGTCGGAATAACGGCGACCGATAATTTACGAAGGTTCGCGCCGATTCTGCTCGATATGTATGGCTGGTAACGAGACCAAGAGGCGTCCGGTCCAACCCTATCGGACCGGTAGAAGGCCTCGATCCACCAACGCCAAGGAGCCTGCAGATGTTGGGAATGTATCGTCGTCTGGTTCTTCTGTCACCGGTGTTCGTGGCGACTGCAGCCTGCAACAGCGTCCCCACCGCGACTAATATGTACATGTCCAAAATGGACGCGTCGCGGCAGACCGCGGGGTCCCATATCACGCACATGATCGACAACGCCATACTGCGTGACATGTCAGTGGCAGATATCCACTTCATTCCGCACACCGGGGAGCTCAGCGGCATCGGCGAAGCGCGGCTCAACCGCATGGCGACGCTTTTGGACACCTATGGCGGCACCGTGCGGTACGAAACCCTGGAAGACGACGAGGCGTTGATCGAGCAGCGTCTCGGGCACGTACGCGAGTACCTGGAGCTGACCGGGTGCAACATGGGGCGCGTCGAAGTGGCCGCGATGATGTCGGGCGGACGAGGCCTGCCCGGCGACGAAGCGGTTGAAAAGTATACGCAGGGTACCGCGCAGAAGAGTGAGGATCAGTCCGGGAGCCTGGCACTGAGCCCGGCCATGTTGGCTCCATAACAGGGTAGGTAAGCGAAAGAGGTGACGCCGATCATGCTACGCAATCGAAAAGCTATCAGTTTGACGGTGGTGACGCTCCTGGCAGCCGGATGCGCCAGGTCTGACTTTAGCGTGTCCCGGCACGACAGGGGGACCTGGCTTCCGGTGACCAACGCCAGGATCGCCAAGGCCTCGGAGGCCAAACCGCCCAAGGTCCTCCCGGAGACGCACTTCGCAGCCGCGCGACTGTTCGAGTCGCAGGGTCTGTTTGGCAAGGCGATCGCCCAGTATCGCAAGGCGGTTGCGGTCAATCACTCGTATGTGGAGGCATATCACCGGCTCGGATTGCTGCTTAGCATCACGGGCCGGCACGAAGAGGCTCTAGCGGTCCTGCGTCGTGCCGTCAAGCTCGAACCGAATAGCGCGATCCTGCGAAACAATTTCGGCTTCGAACTATTGTTGGCGAGGCGTTGGGCGGATGCGGAGAAGGAATTATCCCGTGCGATCAAGCTGAACCCACGTTTCGCACGGGCCCATGTGAACCTCGGCATGACTCAAAGCAAGTTGGGGCGGTTTGACGACGCACTGGACAGCTTTCGTGCTGTCCTACCCGAGGCCGA
The DNA here is from genome assembly GCA_049644045.1 of Phycisphaerae bacterium. Taxonomy (GTDB): domain Bacteria; phylum Planctomycetota; class Phycisphaerae; order UBA1845; family UBA1845. Next base: position 5,263 of record JBARRC010000336.1, on the reverse strand, counting down.
CGCGTACTACAACCTCGGCCTGATGTACCGAGGCCAGCAGCTCTACGACGAGGCGGCCACTGCATTTCAGCATGTTTTGTCCTGCGACCCCGACTTCAGTTCCGCCCAGACGCAGTTGAGCCAGATCGCCTTGTACTTAGAGCCCGTCCGAATCAGCCCTGAGCCGCGGGCTTCAGCCCGCGCGGACCTCCGAGTGGCAAGTCATTTGGATAAGTTCTTGGAGCCCAGTGCACAACCCGAGTCGAGCGCACCGCCAGTTGCGCCTGAATCGGCGGAACTCGATGATTCGCCTGATGAATTCCTGGCCCTGGTGGATGAGATATTCGCGCCGGCCGACAAGATAGAGCCCGAATCGGCTGTTTACGCCATAGTCGAGGAGACGACTCCCGCCGACAAGCTTCAAACCCTTCGGGTGAGCGAGACGATCGAATGGTCCGAGGTTGACGAGCCGGTAAATGTGTGCTGGCTGGAGGAAACTGACACAGCCGTGGAACCACTGGAGGCTGTAGCGTCGCTGGTGGAAGAGCCTTGGATGGAAGAGGAACCACCCTGCCCGGATGAGTTTCTGTTCCTGGCCGATGCCTCCCACGAACCGGATGAATACACCGAGAAACCGGATTTGCAAGGCGTCGCGAGTGGTATGGACTTTGAAGAGATCGCAAGGACGGTGGACACCTTCGAGGCGGATAGGGCGATCATCGACGCCGGCATCGAAGAGGGCATCATCGACACGAGCGGACTGTCTGAGTCAAACGAGGTGGTGAGCTACACCGATATCGAAGCGATGATGAGTGCGGTCGACGCTGCTGACATACCGATGTGCATGATCGAAGCCACCGCTGTGCGGCCCGTCCCTGTAACAAGCTCGATCGACGCGCGAGCGGTCCTGCAGGAGTTCGAGGAGCAATTGGCCATCCTGCGAAACGAGATCGCCTGCCAGGAGGAACTGGACGCCGAAGCGGAGGAGGCGGTCGCGTTGGCTACGTGGAACGAGGCCCGCACGGTGGCCGGCCTCACGAGAGCGTTGGATGTCGGCCCCGGACCACTCTACCCAACGGAATTCATCGAGCCCATGGGACCACCCACGGAACTGGCACCGCCGCGGGCCGGATTGGCTGCGTCGCAGCCTCCGGATGGACAACGTCAGCGCAAGGCGCGCCTCGTCGCGGATAAGGCGGTCGTCAAACCGAGCAAGACCGCGGACTGAACCTCCGGGAGCGACTTTCCCCCAGCGCGTACGTGACGAGCACCCGTCTCACTCGGCTACCCTCCTGACGGGCTGAAAGATCAGGTGGACAGACGTGCCCTTGCTCGGGAGGTTCGCAGCTCGCAGTTCGAAGCCGGCACTGCCGTCGCGGTATGGGTTGCCGATGTCCTGCGTCAGGTTCAACAGCGCTGTCGGATCGTACCATAGCGCGATCAATGATTTTTCAGCATCGGCCACGAAAAACTCCAACCTGGTTTGCTCATCCCTGTAGAAGAATGAACCGGTAAACGCCCAGGTCAAACGCGAAGGCGATCGGCCTGTCTGCGTGCAACGCACAGGCAGGCCGGTGCTGCGGTCGATCAGGAAGTGCTCGATCGGGTAACGCCGCCAGGTCCCGTCCGGTTGCCGCACGTCCACGTCGATGGTCACGCGTGTCGGCTCGGTTGCAGCCTTGGCGAAGTACTCGTTTGACGGGTTCGTCACCTGCGGCGCGCCTTCCGGCGGTATGTTTGTGGCCGGGTCGGCCTGGGGGGAGAAGTCGCCGCGCAGCTCCGGCGCAACCTCGCCGGCCTGGTACCCCGCGATGAGCATGGCCGCCTGAAGATGCGACGGCCGGCAGTTGAGCGCGAAGACGCTCTCATATTCCTTCCCGCCCTCCGCCACCGCCAGGTATTCCAGAATGCCCTCTTCGATGCAAACCTCACCTTCAACTTGCAGTGTCTGCGCGTGCTGCTCGATTACGATCCCCGGCAATGCAGCGTGTCCGACTCGTTCGGGCGCAGCACACCCTACCCAAAGCGCCACCGCTGCCAACGCCACAACCATAGCAGGAATTGACCGTTTCATCTGGTTGTTCGTCCTACTTCGCTGTTCCCTATCAACACCCCTCTTAAACACACTCTAACAAATTCGGCTTCTGCGCGTCCAATATTGTCGTGGATTGTCGAAAAACGTATGACCGCTGCAAATACTGGGCTCGGTGATCGAATACTCGGTTATGATGTGAGATGCGTTGCCGTGCATTGGGAGGGGTTGATGGCTTGGCTGTGAGCGCTGCGGTGAATCCAGGAGGCGTTGAGCGAGAGAACCGTACCCTCGGTGTACGGCATGCCCTACTGGTATACACTGCGCCAGGGAGGCTCTTCACACGTGTGGAGGACACCGGTGCTTATGGCCGGGCATTGGTCACGCTCCTTGGCCTGGTGATGCTGATTGGCTATGCGGAAGTGCAGAGCGGCTTGATTGACCGCGTCGTCGATCAGCAAACCGAGAAGACACAGGCGACCCTGGAAAAGGCCCAGGCCGATCTCGTTGACCGGATCGAGCTGCGCGAGCGCATGGAGGACGTGCGGAAGGCCGGTGAATTCAACAAACTGCTGTCCCGCTTGGGTGTGATCGTGTTTACGCCAACGTATCTTTTGGCGTCGTTTTTGCTCATCGCGTCGATTCTATACGCGTTGGTGGCGCTGACGGGCCGGAAACCCGAGTATCACACGCTGATGTCAATCTGCGCGTATTCGGGTTTCATCCTGCTTTTCGGTTACATCGTGCGACTTGCGATGGTGGTTTACTACCGGACGACGGAGGTGGATACGTCGTTGGGAATGCTGGCGGCGCCGGGTGAACCGTCGCCGCTGTCCGCCGTCGATCCGTTTCGGATCTGGTTTTGGGTTTTGGTGGCGCTGGGCCTGATTGTGACACGACAACTGAGTCGGCGAATAGCCATTGTGTCATGCGCGTTGATGGGGCTTGCGGCCGTGGGCATTCGCGTCGCGATGGTATATGGGATGAAGATGTGATGAAGGGCTTGTTGACCCTACTTGTGTTGGCGGCGATCAGCGCGAGCGTGTTCGCGCTGGGCGGTCTTTACAAACGGACGGATGGCAAGGCGCTGCTCCACGTCGCGGACGAGGTGCCGCTCACGATCAAGGTCGCCAAACCTCAGCGCGGGGAGATCATCCGGATCGTGCAGGCGCCGGGCGACGTGGAGGCGGTCCTCGAGGTGGAGATCAGCTCGGAGATTGTCTCGAAGATCGTCGATATGGCCGTAGAAGAGGGGGATGCGGTTGGCGCTGCGGATCTACTTTGCAGGCTCGATGACAAGAACCTGCTGGCGGATCTTGAGTCGGCCGAAGCACGGATCGCCCAGCTTCGCGCTGCGGTCGTTCAATCCGAGGCCGATCTCGAAAAGGCCGAGCGCGACTTTGACAGGCAGGTCCAACTGTCCGAGTCGGATGCCACGTCCGATCTCGAGGTGCGCGACTACCAGACGGTTCGAAAGAAGGCCAGAGCGCTGCTGGAAATGCGGCAGTACGAACTCGCCCAGGCTGAGGCCTTTCTGAAACGCATTAAGGAAGATCTTAAGAAAACCGTGATCACCGCCCCGATCAGCGGGGTCATCTCCAGGCTCAACGCGAAGCAGGGTGAGGTTGTGGTGACCGGAACGATGAACAACCCCGGGACGGTGATCATGTCAATCAGCGATCTTTCAAAGATGCAGGTCCGCGCCCGGGTGGACGAGGTGGACGTGCCGCTCGTGCAGGCGGGCCAGAAGAGCCGGCTCTACCTGCAATCCGATCCGGATACGCCCGTACCCGCTAGCGTGGTTCGCGTTGCCTCGAAGGGGGTGAAGACGCTGGGGCGTGACGTCGTGACGTTCGAGGCGCTGCTGGAGGTTCTTTCCAACGAAGCGCGAATCAAACCCGGCATGACAGCCAACGTCGAGATCGAGGTGGCTAAACGCGACGAGGCGATTACGGTGCCGGTCGAAGCCGTCGTTCATCGGATGCGCAAGGACCTGCCCGAATCCGTTGTGGAGACCTTTGACCAGAAGCAGGCGGCACTCGATCTGTCCGAACGGGCCAGGCAGGGGCAGTACATCAAGGTGCTCTACGTGATGAAAGACGAGGTTGCGCGGGTCCGGCTGATCGATTCCGGCATCGCCGATACCCGACAGGTGGAAATCCGCGAAGGCATCGACATGGATGACACGGTGATCATCGGCCCCTATCGCAGTCTCGACCAGCTCAAGGACGGCAGGAAGGTGGCCTTGAGCGAGGAGGACAAGACGAAGACGGAAGGTTCCAAGGACGCCGACGAATCGCAGGACGAACAGCTCACGCAAAGCGATCAAAGCGGGCAGGAGGAGGACGCGAACGACGACGAGCAATCCCTGGCAGCGAGTTCTTCGCCGTGAACGGAAACAGAAACGGAAGCGGTAACGGTTTGATTCAACTGGTCGGTCTTGAGAAGACCTACCGGATCGGCACCGAGTTGGTCCACGCCCTGCGCGGGATCACGCTCGACATCGCGGAGAACGAGTACGTCGCGATCATGGGCCCGAGCGGGTCGGGCAAGAGCACGCTGCTCAACGTCCTCGGCTGCCTGGACGTGCCCACAGAGGGCGCGTATTACCTGCGAGGCCGGGACGTGTCGGAGCTTTCACAGTCGCGGCTTGCCAGGATTCGCGGGCGGCAGATCGGGTTCGTTTTTCAGACGTTCGAGCTACTGCCGCGCACGACGGCGCTCAAGAACGTCCAACTCCCATTGATGTATGCGCAGGTATCTCACAAGAAACAGCGGGCGAGGGCGGCGCTGGAACGAGTCGGTCTGATCGACCGCGCCACACATCATCCCAACCAATTGTCAGGCGGGGAGAAGCAGCGAGTGGCCATCGCCCGCGCCCTCGCCCAGGAGCCCGACATCATCCTCGCCGATGAACCCACGGGGAACCTCGACAGCACCACGGGCGAGGAGATCATGGCGATCTTCGATTCGCTTCACGCGGACGGGCAAACGATCATCGTCGTGACGCACGAGGAACACATCGCCGCCCGGTGCAACAGGATCATCCGCCTGCGGGACGGGCTCGTGGTGTCGGACGTGCATAAATCCGAGCCGCAGGCTTCAGCCTGCGCGGAGGCACCCAAACCTGAGCCGCAGGGTTTACCCTGCGCGGACGTCCGCGCGGGCTAAAGCCCGCGGCTCGGTTCGGCGTTTTACGCTGTGCCGAGAATCCCTTCTCGGCACCTGCCAGAGGACCGAGAAGGGATTCTC
>JBARRC010000335.1:0-5496 GCA_049644045.1 Phycisphaerae bacterium | reverse complement strand
GGTCATGCTCGAAGGGTCGAGGCGTCTGAGCGTCGGGGAGACTCTGATTGTCACCAGTGCTGAAGCCGGCAACGTGACACTACGCCTCCTCGAGGCCTGCGAGCGGGGGTGTTGGCGTCTGACGGTCGACGCGGAAGGACCGGCGGAGCAAATTCTCAGTCGCATCGGCCTGACGCCGCTGCCACCCTACATCCGCCGCAGCGACAGCGATCCGACCGGCGACATCGATGACCGATCAAGGTATCAGACCGTTTACGCTCAGCGGCCGGGGGCGATCGCGGCTCCGACCGCCGGCCTCCACTTGACGCCACCCTTGCTTGACGCGATTCGCGCTCGCGGCGTCGAGACGACGTTCGTGACGCTGCACGTCGGCGTCGGCACTTTTCAACCGATCGATGTCAATAACGTGTCACAGTATGTCATGCATGCCGAACGGTACGAGGTGAAACCCCAGACGGTGGAGGCCGTGCAGCAGTGTCGCAAGCGGGGAGGCCGTGTGGTAGCCGTCGGCACGACGACCGTTCGCGTGCTGGAGTCGGCTGCGGCGGATCGTCTCGACGCACGCACGGTACGTGCATCCTCCGGCATGACCGACCTGTTCATCTACCCGCCCTACCGGTTTCGCGTCGTCGACGCGCTGCTGACGAACTTTCACCTGCCCCAAAGCACGCTGCTGGCCTTGGTGATGGCGCTGGCCGGTGTCGAAAACATCCGCCGGGCCTACCGGCATGCAATCAAGCAGAAGTACCGCTTCTACAGCTATGGCGATGCGATGCTGATTCTGTAAGCTGTCCAGCGGTCGGAAAAAGAAATAGATGTAGCGTCACCCCTTGTGGGTGACGCGGTCTAGCACGGTCGGATTGGGCGCCGGGCACAAGCCCCGGCACTACATCGGCCGGCGCTACATCGGTTAGGCCAATGGAACTTGTCGAACTGATTATGCTAGGGTGCATCGGCCTGTTCGCCGGATTGGTCGGCGGCATGCTCGGCGTGGGCGGTAGCATCGTCATGATCCCCGCGATGACTGAGTTGCTCGGGCCGAATCAGCATCTCTACCAGGCGGCTGCGATGATCGTCAACTTCTTCGTCGTGGTGCCGGCGGTCTATCAGCATCGCCGGGTCAAGGCCATCGACCGGGCGGCGGTGCTGCGGTTTATCCCACTGGCCGCCGTATCCGTTGTAGTCGGGGTCGGTCTGAGCGAACTGCCGTTGTTTGCCGGCGAGGGTGAGGCGTATCTACGCGGTCTGTTTGGGTTATTTCTGCTGTTTGTCGCGGTTTCCGACCTGTATCGACTCTTTCGCCGACCGAAGCCCCAACCCGGCACAACCTGCGAGGCGAATCAGGGGCAACGGGGGGCGCCACGGGGGCAATGGCGATTGGCGGCTGCCGTTGCCATCCCAACCGGGTTGGTTTCGGGGCTTCTCGGCGTGGGCGGTGGCATCCTGGCGGTTCCGCTGCAGCGCCGGTTCCTGAACGTGCCCATGCGAACGGCCGTAGCCAACTCCGCCACGGTCATCATCGCGACGAGCCTGATCGGTGCGAGCGTAAAGAATTATGCCTACCTGACGGAGCATGAATACAGCGTGCGCTCGTTTGTTCTAGCGGCTGTCTTGATCCCCACAGCCATCATCGGCAGCCTGAACGGGAGCAAGCTGACTCATCGACTGCCGCTCAAGGTCGTGAAGGCTGCATTCTTCGTGTTGCTACTGGTCGCGGCAATACGACTTACTTACCAGGCCGTTCATTCCCTGCCGAGTGACTCAGCGGCTCAAGCGGCTCCAAGTCGCGCATTTCTTGCGCGACAGTTCCTGCCGATGCACCCCATTGTCGGTGACTGGGGTTATGTGGGCTCAACTTTTCAGCCAATTGCCTCCGATACGATCTTCTGAATGGAGTCGTTGCGCATCCACAAGGGGTGCGGCGCCGATTTGCAGGAGCGAGCCAGGATGAGTAGATCTACCAACAGGCGATGGGCACAAACGTTGGCGGGTACTGTGGCTGCAATTTGCGTTATCTCACTGACGGGCTGCGACGTGGGCCGCGAGTTCCGTGAAGCAGCCACACCGGCCGTCACAAACGGTGTCTCCGAAATCGTGAACGGCCTGATGGACGGGCTTTTCGCCGCCATCGAGGTGGAACCTGAAACGTCTGAGAAAAAGGTGTCAGGATGATTTTTTCTTCATTGCTTTTGCAGGTCTAAATGGCGCGGTCGGGTGGCATGGGCAAACTTGTTTGCCCGTGCTGCACAGCCACAAGACACGGGTAAGCTGGCGCTTACTCATGCCACCCAGCCGCAACGCGTCTTGTGGTCTCAAAAAAATCATCCTGACACCTTTTTTGCGGCCCCAAGTCGAAGAAACCTGTATCTCGGTCCGATACCGCCGAACCGATGGTATTCGTCGCCTATGATCGTGAACCCGGCCCGAACGTAGCATTGTATGGCCACCGTGTTATCGGGAAACACGATCAACGATACACGACCGGCACAGCACCGATCGAACGCATGATCCAGCAGTGCGCGGACGAATGCCTGGCCGGTACCACGACCGCGCTGATCAGGGCGAATGACCACATGGCCGAGCCATAGATGATCGACCTCCCGGCGCATCGGATTCAATTCGCCGTATCCGACGGGCTCCGCATCGCCTTTGCGGGTCAATAGAAACGCATCCCCGGTAGGCTTCTTCCAACCGATGACTTTCTCAGCCGTCAGCGGTGGGTGCGTACTCGGTGCGAGCCACCGGAGTTGCTCGTCCGTCTCCGTCCATTGGGCGATCGTAGCCGCGTAACGCGGATCGAACACCTCGAGATGAAGCTGCTCTCGCAGTTGCGTGGCCATGATTGCCCGGGACTGGACTCGAACCAGCACGTCCGAAAATTGGACACAAGCACCTCAAGCTTGCGCGTCTGCCTATTCCGCCACCCGGGCTGCTTGAAATCGCCTATTGTCGACATTGTCGCCGTTGAGCTGTTCCGAGTCAACGTTTCAGAAAAAAGGTGTCAGGAAGATTTTTTTCGAGACTACAAGACGCGTTGCGGTGCCTGAGCGGACAACCGTGCCATGTAGATCTGCAAAAGCAATGAAGAAAAGATCATCCTGACACCTTTTTTCTGACCAGCGTTCCGGCGGTCAGGACGAGTAAGGTCATCACCACCATGCCCCACTCAGAGACGGTGGGGATCGGCGTTCCCTCCTGGAACTCGTAGGCACCCAGGTCGACGATCGCGGTTTGGACCATCACGATGCGTGGGTTCCCGTCCAGGTCGGTGGGTCCCCATACGGCCGAGTTGTCGCCGGCATCAACGCAAGGTGAACCGGCCTGCAGATGAAGGTTGCCATAGTCGTCATCCACGCCGTCCCATTGTCCGTCCGATCCTGGGTCGGGGTTGCGCGCGAACAGTGGGTCACCGTCGATGTTGCCAGTCCCGCCTGAGAATGTGTTCAGCCCCTCAACAAGAGTGTACGTGACAACGGGCACAGCGCCATCCACATAAATCTGTGCGGATTCCTTATCGCCGCTGTCGTCGTTGTTGCCCCACAGGATGCAGTTGGTCACCGCCGGGCTACTTCCATTCGTGTTACCCATTCCCCCGCCGTTACCCGCCACGTTGCCGCTAAAGGTGCAGCCGGTCACTGTCGGATAGCTGTCCCACCAGTTCTGCATTCCGCCGCCGAGGTCCGCGGCCCAGTTGCCGCTGAATGTGCTGTTGGCAACCGTCGGGCTGCTGTCCAAGTTGTCTATCCCGCCACCATCAAACGCAGCCACATTGCCGGCGAAGATGCAGTTCGCTATAATCGGGTTACTTTCACCCTGATTGTCCATCCCACCACCCCAGTCAGCGACGTTCCCAGCGAAGGTGCAGTCGGTCACTGTTGGGCTACTTTCCTCATTGTGCATCCCGCCGCCAACGTAGCCCAATGAGTACAGGAAGCTGCATCGGGTAACCGTAGGGTTGCTTCCGATGTTCTGCATGCCGCTGTCTTCGCCACCGGTAATGGTGAATCCTTGAAGAACCGTATCTGGCCCCTCGCCATTCGAACACGTCACTACGCTGGTGCCGCTTAGGCCTTCCCCGTGAATCGTCGTCACATCCGACCCGTCCGTGCTCTTCAAGGTGATAGCCTTGCCGTTGAAATTGACGAGTTCGTTGTAGGTCCCGGGTGAGACGAGCACGGTGTCGGTATCCTCGGCGGTGTCGATCCCGTCCTGAATCTTGCAGAACGGGTCGCCCTGCGTGCCCGATCCAGGTCCGGGGCAATTGTCATCGTCCACGTACCACATGGTTTGTCCCTGAGTGGACGCTATCAGGAGGCCCACGCCCACGGCCGTGCTGAGACTGGTCTTCCTCCAGGCCATGCCGATCCCTCCAGAAGAACTCATGAATGCCAAACGAGACAGGAATTCAGTATAACGAACGGGCGCCGTTCCGCCAATTCCGCGGATGGGTAGCATGCTCGGAAAAGGCGAGCATGACCTCGCGTCGAGCATGCCCGCGCCACCCCCGTTGAGTAAGGTGGGCAGTGCCCACCCCACGAGGCTATGAGGCTTTGGAGCGCGGTACAAGCTCGAATCAGTACCGCGAGTGTCAACGAGCAGTCACGGCCCGACGCCGCATGAGCACCAGCGTCCCCGCTGTCAACACGAGCAACGTCATCGCCAGCATTCCCCAGCCTGAAAGGCTGAACGATAATAGCCGTGGGCAAGTCCGCCGAAGGCGGACGCCGCCCACGGATTGCGGGACCCGAATGATGCGTTCGACCCTGAAGGGGTCGCATAAAGGCATCAACAAATAGACGACCCCTTCAGGGTCGTGGTGTTCGATGTCGATCTGATCCGGTGGCGGCGCTGCGCTTGCCACCGGCCACTTTCGGGCAGGCCTTCAGCCTGCAGCGCGCGAAACGCGACGCCGATGCTTGAGCACCAGCGTACCCGCTGTGAGCACAAGCAGCGCCATCGCGGCTAGGCCCCATTCGGAGACGGCGGGGATGAAGGGGCCTTGAAACTCATACGCACCCATGTCGACGATCGGCGGGGTCCCGTTTCCTGTGTCGGGCGTCGCCGGGTCGTTAACAAACCGCGGGTTTCCATCACGGTCAATTGGCGTCTTCTCGACCATGTCTCCATCGTTGTCAAGATCAGCGATGTCAGGGAGAACACAGTCGTTGTTGCCGGCGTCGATGCACGGAGAGTTGTTCGACAGACGTAGATTGTCGTCTACTGTCCCGACGACATTGTCGATGCCGTCTGGGTCAACAAAAAGCGGATTATAACTGATATTCCCTGGCCGGGTGGCCCACCTCCTCTGGAGGTGGGGGATGCGATGATCGCGGGCATGAGCCTGACTGTGCGTCATCGTCTCCCCCATGTCCAAAGGACATGGGCCACCCGTCCATGAGCCAGGCATGCTTGTTGGCAGCGTCCAACATGCCGGCGCCCGTCTTCGACGGGCTTGGGCATGCCACCCATCAATTCAGGTGTGGCGGAGCACTACCC
>JBARRC010000334.1:0-3637 GCA_049644045.1 Phycisphaerae bacterium | reverse complement strand
GTTATCCGGGGCAATGATTCCGGACCGACGAACATGACGGGCCAAGGCCATGACTGCGGACGGGTATGCGTGCAGGAGACACGGTCCAATGCTCCGAACATGCTCCAGACACTTTCGTATGTTCTCGTCAGTCATATGGAAGGTGCTGTAGTGATGGTGCCGCAGCATGGGTTCGTACACGTGGTGGAGGCCATTGCGGTTTTCGGATACCACCCTCCCGCGAAGAACCGCGAGTGGTGTGTGGAGGGTGTACCCGATCCGCTGCCAGCTTGCCACAAGGTAGGCGTATTCTGTCTCCGAGCGGTTTGCGTTAATGAAAAAGTGGAACGGCCTGCCACTTGTTCCCCCCGTGGACAGGAAGTCGGCACTCCGGCCCGGCATTTGCACGGTGCACATTGACTGAAGATGGTCCTGAATCTCCTGCCCATTGACCGTCGGTAACTCCTTCATATCATCAAGCGACTGCAGATCACCCGGTTCAAAGCCGCAGGCGCGGTAAAGCTGGCGGTAATACGGGGAGCGTTCATACGCAAGGGAAATGACGTGCTGAAGCATGCGAAGCTGGTAGGAGGCGGCCTCGTCGCGACTCCAGTGTTGGGCCCGGGTCACAAAGTCGAGATTCCGACGGAACTGCCTGCCCAGCCAAAGCTGTGGGCTGATGGACGAGAAGACCCGCGCTGTGGGGCAGCCGGTGATTTCGGTGGTGGATTCCCATAGCTGTTTGCGCGATTGAATGAAACGCCGTCCGTCCTTTTGGGGGATTATGGAAGGTGAGCCAGCATAAAACCCCCAATGCTCCAGGATGCTGTCCCATCGGTTTCGCACGATTCCCATTTCATGGCGCATTGCTGCGCCCTTGGCCTCGCTGGCAAATCTGCAGTAGAGTTGCTCGTCGGTCAGCAGCGTCGTAATGCGCTCCGCAAAGTCCTCTACCGCGCCTGGGCGCACTCGCCAACCGTTGACATCGTTTTGAACGAGATCACCGAGATCGCCGACATCGGACACCACTGCGGGGAGCCCTGCCATCATGGCCTCCATCAGGGCCAGGGCCAGACCCTCGGAATCGGAGGTGAGTACGAACAGCCGCGCGTCGGTGAGCCATCGATGTACATCGGTTTTTCGACCGACAAATGACACATTATCGCCGAGTCCCATCGCCTCAGACTTGTGAATCAGTCTCTCCAGCTCTTCGCCGTCGCCGACGATGGCGGCTCTTACCGTCGGGATGTGCCCGGCCACACGGTGCACAACTTCGAGGAAAACGTCGAGACGCTTGACCGGCGCGATGCGCGACACGGTAATAAGGTCGTAGCGGCGCCTGCCGTGACTCCCGGTAAAGAGCTGCTGATCAATGCCGCCGGACATCACTTCAATCGGACCGTTGACCCCGCTGTTCCTCAAGCATTCGCGAGCACCGGTACCCATTGTGAGAATCAGGTCGAACTGGTGAATGGCAGAGACCAGCAAGCGCTCCAACGACGGGTCTTTCCGGGCAATCTTATTGAAAATGTGGTTCCCGCCGTGGATCCCTCCATTGACGAATTCCGCCCAACCACCGACGCAAAACCACATGCTCCAAGCACCTACCGTGCGCGCGACTGCGAGGGCAAGCAGACCGTTAAAAAGCAAATGGAAACCACCAACGACGGTCGCCCGGCGTCGCACCGCAGTTATGGCAAACAGCAAAGAGCGCGCCGGCACACGCCCGACTACTCTCTGCAACCATCGTGGAGGACATACGTATGTTACTTTCGCAATCGGCACGAAGGGATGGTCGGAGACAGCCCAGACGTGCTCGCAGAAGGATGCCGTCGCCAAGGGGCGAATGTGTGCTTCAACCCAGTTGTCGGCGAAAAAACTGCCGGTCACGACGACGCGCGCCGGTTGCGCCGCGATCGCAGGCGCCCGGGACCCACGAACCCGCTTGAACAGTGAGGCAACCAGCAGCAGCAACCGAACCGCCACATGGCACAGTGTGCGGGCAGGCGTGCGAACATACCACGGCTGTTCGCCGGGGTAAAACAAACGATCGAAATGAAAATGACGCTCTGGCTGTGGGTTAGTCACGGACTGATCCCGCAATTGCACGCACTGAGTGATCCGCATCAACACGCAACCCGATCGCATCTCGCCAGCCGAAATGTGGCTGGAAAGGCGGTTTAATCGGACGGAGCCGATCCAGCGGGCCATGCCAATCCGGGCAATTGGATGCACAATGAATGTTCGAATAGGAGGTTGTCGTTGTCGGATACCGATGCGGGTCGCCCGCTCGCGCAAGCAATGGGATCTTACAGTGGTCGAACCCCATCAACCTGGCACAGGCGAGGTCGACGGCTACCTGATCCGCACCGGTGAGAACCACACCGGTTGCCCTGGGCGTCGGGTCGAGTGGACCGTTGCCTTCCCCGGCGATGATGCCGTCCACAATGCTGAAGAGTTTCCGCGTCGGCTCCTCGCGCAGCATGCCCTTGCTGTCTGCATAAATCAGGATGCGATTAAGGTCCAGGACCATCCGCCAGGTTGTGTCGTTGCCGTACCAGTTCCCCGAGCGAATGGCTCCCTCGTTGGTATCTCCGAATATCCGTCTCCCGACCGCCTTTAGTGGAGCCGCGACGGGACTGCGCAAGCGCCCCATGTAGGGGAAGATGCGTTTGAATACCCCAAGTACGCGGCGCTCGACAAGGTGCATCACACCACTTTCGGCGAACTGGTCTCCCCCCTGTGCCGGTGTCCCTTCGCGGTGGTGAGGCAGCCAGTTCTTGTTGCCATTGATCCCGACCAGGTTCTTCAGACTCACCGTGATGCCGACTTTTTTGTGTGTCTTTAGCTTGGGAAGACTGATCACGCAATCGGCGTCAAGGATCGTCTTGGAGATCATGTATTCGTGAACATCGTCGTGATGATGGCGCCGCACTTCGCCGGTGTCATACTCTGAACCGTAGAGCAGGTGGCATAGGTGGTTGATCTCGGCGAAGGCCGAGTGTATACCGAGGTTGATCCTGACATATCCGGCGGGATCACCCGGCAGTGCCGAATGACCGACGATCACACCGTCGATCTTGTCGGCTCGTTCGGGTCGAAGATCATAGACTTCGACATCGAAGCCTGCATTGCGCCGATAGAACTCCTGGATTTCGTCCAATCCCGCGATGCGACGGAGGGTCGTGAAATCTGCGTCGTTCTGAGGAGCGTCGGCAATGATAGCCCGGCCACTGCCTTGCAGTGCGATGTGGACATAATCAAGCGCCGCGCGGATGATCGACCCGTGGGTGATGAGACAGTCGCCGTGGTGTTGGCTCGTTTCGCGGAAGTTGCGCACGAAGTTCGGCTTCAAAACGACCGTGTTCCCCGGACGGATCAGCCCGCCCAGCGGATTCCAGGCTTCTGTTCCGAACCGGGCAAGATCGAGCCCCAACAACGCCAGACTGCGGCGTACCATCTGGTACGCCCCGTTTTCCGCAACCTTCTCCCCTACCTTGGCAAAGGGGTATTCCGGGAACGCTGTACCAGGCGAGAATGGCGGCACGCCCTGATAGTCTGCTGGGCCACGGACAATGGATACCAACGGGTTGCGCTGGGATGGTGGAAACGTTGTTGGCCCAGTTTCCCGCACCGTGCAATTATGGCAACTGCGGAT
>JBARRC010000333.1:0-8616 GCA_049644045.1 Phycisphaerae bacterium | reverse complement strand
CCGCACGTCGACGAGCACCGGGCTGGGATCACGATCGTCGACTTGAATCTTCTGACCTCGCCGGCACTGCTGAGCAAACCGGATGACCCCGGCAGCCTGGGAATGCTGAAGGCCTACATCGAAGGCCACTTCATGGTGGCGGTGACCTGCGTGATTCGCGGTGACGGGCGCCTGTCCTATGCGGCCTCGCCCCAGGCGTCGTTTACGCGCCTCCGCAGCCGGGTCGTCGATCAGGGCTTCGAGCGGTTCCAGTACCGTGACCGGCGCCATCAAAACAGCCACCTGAACGTTCAGGAGACGGACCCGGACCCGCAGTACGAGGGCCGCGACGACGGCGAGGCGCTCGAGGAATTCGGCAAGCGCGAGGCGCAGATCCTCGCCGGCGACACGGTAAGCGGGTCGGTTGAGGTGTTCTGGTCAGATCGGACGTACCGGCTGGGCAACGTGCAGAGCGGCGCGGTGCAGGTGATCCAGGCGGTGGTGAGCGGGCTGGAGCCGGCGCCGCTGAAGACGTTTACGCTGAACAGCCATGACGATGAGACGGGCCAGGTGACGTTTGATTTTACGAAACACGTGGAGTAACGAAGATGGCGAATCCAACAATGCCGCTGCTCTCGGAAAGTGCCGCCGAGGCGCTGGGCGGGACGACGAACGTAGGGACGGGGATCAAGCACGAGGCGTCTGCGATTGACCACCAGACGACGCCCACGGCTTTTTCGCAGTTCAAGAATCACCAGCACGGGGTCTTCACCCTGCTGGCGGCGGCGGACTGGAGCGAGCTGACGATCGCCGGCGGCGCTGGTCACTGGCCGGATGGACAGCAGCGTCGGCGCTGACCACCGTGGGCAGCATCGGCAAGAAGTTGACCGACTGGGTCCTGGGCACCGACGACATGGTCAAGGTCAGCGCGGACAGCCACGCCAGCGGTCAGACCGTGGCGGCTGTCGCGGGCAGTGTCAACAGCGTGACAACCGGGGTGAACGTCACGCAGTTGGAGGGGTACACGCTCGATCCGAAGGTGGGCGACAACTTCAACATCTTCTTCCAGAACGGCGGCGCGTCTACGACGAAGACGGTCAACGATGTGGGCGTGGCCGGGAGCGGTCTGACGCAGCAGCAGGTCCGCGACGCCATGAAGCTCGCGCCGGGGGCAGCGCGATGATGATCGTGGTCCTGCGCACCATCGATGTCGACGCGGAACCCTTGGACAGAAAAGGACGTGCCCGTCTGGCGCGTGAGCGGTTCTACGCTCTCCATCAACAAGCTTCCCCAAAGGTTCAATCGACAGAATCTCCACGGCGCCGACCCGAGCGGCCGGCGCCGCCGGCGAACACGGTTGAGAAGCAAGGCGTTCCCTGTCCTGGACGGAACGAGAGTTGGCTTACGGCGATCACGAACAAGGTGTTCTCTCTAGCAGAGGTTCTGACCTCGGCGGATGTCCCGGATGAAGCTTACGAGATGCGGATGGAGGTATGTCGGGCGTGTGCTTACAGCACCAAAGCCAGGGGGCATTATTGGTGCGGCTGCTGCGGATGCCCGCAGTGGAACCTCGGCGGAATCAGCTCGTCGGTGGAATACAAGAATCGCAAGGCCGCCTGGCGTTGCCCCCGCCCTGATCCGGCCTTCGGGCCGTGGGGTGGGGTGGGATTTCGTCCCCCGCATTCACCGCCGCTAGCGTCAGCCGGTTTCGATCCACGATCGAAGCGTGTTCGAAACCGTTTCGACAACCTGTGAGTTTCTAAGCCCTGCGACCTATTCTCAGGCGCAGAATAGGTCGACAGGGGTTTTTTGCGCTATAGCCCGTGCGCCAAACCACGCAATCGTGCGCCAAACCTTCGTCCTCCTTAGAACGATGAAGTGCCGCGTATAGGACATGCGAACGACGGGCCGATCTCGCCCGAATGACCTGTGAGGAATTCGCGAAACGGTTTCGGTTCGGCTACAAAGTCGCCGCCGCGCTCGGGAGAGGGAACGCGCTTTCGGCGGTGGCGCGATGTACAACAACGTCTTTAACCTGCAGGAGCACGGTGCTGGCGGGAAGTCAGTCAATCCGCTCGTCATCGGCAACGCAGTGCTGATCTTCACTGGATACGCCACCGGTGCGTTTCCCGATCACCCAAGAGCCGTCCAGTCGACGGTTTGGTGATCCTCCTTGACGAATTCAACATCGCGAAACACACGGCGGAACCTGTCCTCACACCCTTCGTTTGCGAATGGATCGATGACGATCACACGAAGCGACCGCTTCTCGCGCTGGCGCGATCGCGCGACTTCTGAAAACTGCATTTGCGCCATCGCGTCGAAGTCAGACATGGAGAAGCCAACCACCACCGCGAGGTCGGCCTGATTGAGGGCTTGCATACCGCGCACCCACACCGGGCCCAGCCCGGGAATTCGATGCAGTTCTTTGTATGCGCCAAGGCCCGCGATCCCGACGCTTCGCGGCGCTGCGCCGGCCGGGATCGGTTGCAGGTCTCGACCTCCAATCCAGTTCGACAACTGCTCTTGTGAGCGGCATCGCCACAGACGATAGTGGTCCTCCACATGGCCGGTGTTGCGCTGCGATTTGTTCGCATTCTGCTTATCAAAGAGAAGATCAAGTTTGGACAATGACTCGGAGTGGTGGGCGACGATCCAGTCAATGGAGCCGTGGAGTTTGAAGACTGGAATCCCGTTTTCCCCGTCGCTCTCGATACCGTGGTTCCAGGGCTTGTTCAACGCGGCCAGCGCGCGTTCGACAAGCGTGTCGTAGTGGAAGGTCAGCACCGCATCGCGCTCACCAACGGCTTCGGCCCAGCGATTGATCGGTGCGAGATCGGATGCGTTGTCGCGCTGGAGAATCACGTCGCAAAGCGCCTCTTCAAGATACGACAGCCAGGCCTCAACCGACTCGCCCTGACTCCAGGGTGTTCCGGGGCCGTCCGCTCGCCCGACCGGAGCAAGCTGCTGCCTGAGGCGGTGGACTTCGACGTCGAAATGGGCGTAGTGGAAGACTTCCTCGATGTTCAGAGCAAACGAGTCCGTTTGCCCCTCGCTTTCGGAGAACCAGGCGAGCCGTTCCCGGAGACCGTCAAACCATGTGCACATCTCGTCAACCTGTAGCTGTTTGACGATCAGTGGAAGCACCTCTGTTGCCAGCGGCATCCCAGCAGGTTTCGAGAATCCCGCGCCAAGGATGAATACTCGCGTCGAGTCCGTCATTCGTCACACTCCTCGGTGTCGATTCTCTTGCGGGAGCCGGGCGCAGCGCCACGCGCGGGCGGCCCCCCGTCTGAGGCAGCGCAGCCCGTGTCCTACGGCGCCAGCCAGCGTGTGAACTTCTCCTGTGGGATGGGACTGTCCATCCAGGATTGATCCGGCATCGGGTCACGCAAGCAGTCCTCAACGGTGCGCAGGCGAGGCACGGGCACGGTGGAGAGCTTGCCGCGTTGCGTGATCCACGCAATCTCGCGTTGGCGGATGATGGCCGAGACAATCTCGTTCGTCATCCGCGCATCGCCCAGCACGTAATCGCACACCCGCTGGTGGTTGCCGGCCCGCCATTCGCGAGGTGCGTCGGCGGCGTTCATGGTCTTGTTCAAGCCGATACGCAGCCCCTTGGCGACGGCGTCCAGGCCAACAGGAAAGCCCTTCAGCTTGAAGAACTGAAACATGGGGTCGTACATCGCGCGGGCGATACGCGACGCGGTCGCGACGTCGTTGGCGGCCCGGGCGATCCACTGCAGGTCGAAACTCAGACCGTTCCACGCGCAGATGGCGTGATCGGTGCGCTGCATTTGCTCAAGATACTGCAGCAGTTCTTGCGCATGTCGGCGTTCCAGATTGACCCGCGGCCGTCCGTCCGCATCGGGCGAGAACCACAGCCGGTGCTCGCCGCCGTGGATCTGTGTGGCGGCAACCGCTACGTCGAAGGGAGCATACTTGTCGATGTCCTCGCCGGGTCGGAGGTCGAAGACGTTGGAGATTTCAATGTCGAAGCCGACGATCTTCATGGCGGTTTCCGTTCCATGTGTCGTTCACGCCGGTCCCGTTACTGGTACGATGTCGCGTTAGTCGCGCACCGCCTGACCGTCATCAGAGTTGCAGGCGCCGCGACGGCGTCGGTCAACCTGCCCGCGTCGGCGCCATTGAAGTCGGTCGTGCGCGCCGTGCGGGTTAGGTCAATTGTTGGCGGCGGTGCGGTGGCGTCAAGGCGGTGGGCTCTGGGCGAAACCCGTGGACCGGCCAGACGAGTCGGCCTCCGCAGCCCGCCCTCCGCCAGGCCTCCACAGACAATCGCTTGCCCTCCGTGGGAAACCTGCTGGCGACTGGCGCAAGACGCCGCGCGGTTCAGCCTCCACCGACCACGCATGATCAGTGAAGGCCGCACGGCGACAACGTCGCCGGTACCGCACGACCACAATGTATCAAACCTCTCGCGACTGTACCACCAGTCTCGTGAAGCTCCACCTACGCCTCGAGATCGCAACGTCCACCGATGCCACGCGACACATCGGCACGCGGCGCCTGCCTTGGCTTCTACACAGTGTGCCCGCTGGAAGATCTTGGCCGGGAGCGCAGCCGGTAATTACCGGATTTGCCTCGCCAATACCGCGTGAAGGCACGAAAAAACGCGACGGAATGCGATAGCTTGCGAAACCGTCCAAAGTGAGTTATACTCTCTGGAATAAGGGTCTTTTTGGTTTTTCGGCGTGGATCCGAGCATCCTTCGGGGCGCTGAGGTCGCTGGTTCGAATCCAGTCGCCCCAAGTTGACGTAAATCCCGCCGAACGCAAGAGGCAAAAAAGGTGTCAGGATGATTTTTTTCGGGACTACAAGACGCGTTGCGGCGCTTGAGCGGACAACCGCGCCATTTAGATCTACAAAAGCAATGAAGAAAAAATCATCCTGACACCTTTTTTCCTTCATAGATGCCCCTCCTCCGGCGATATCGGTCAACAAACAACACGAGTTCCCTGCCGGCATAGAGGGCGATGAATGGAGCCAGCGGGGTTCGAAACCGGCAGGTGGTCTCGGGCCCGCATCCCACCAGTAGAAGGTACAGAATAACACCTATGATCAGAGAGGGGACCACCAGGGCTTGTCGTTCCAACCGTACGATGTTCCACAACGAATACAACATCGCAATATATGAAAACACCAGATAAGCCAGCGCAGCGCCGGCGGCCGCGGCGACGAGTGGGCTACTCAGCACCCTTCTGGGAACCCAGCCCGGGAGGGGCAGCTTGGATAAGCGGGTGATCTGCCCATCCCCGGCTGGATCAACCCCGAGATACTGCAGAAGCCTTGACGATTGTGGGCAGGTCAGCGTCGTCACCAGAGCGCGCCACTGGTCCTTCATGAAGAGGAGGGGATGCTGCAACACAATCCTGAATCCCTCCCTACCGTAGGATTCCAACAATTCCGCCGACATCTCCTGCCAGGGTAGCATAGGGTACTGTTGCTTGAGCTTCTCAGCGGCCTCTGCGAGCCCGATCCCTTCTCTCTGGGCCACAATGCCGCCTGCTCGATAGTACAAGATGTTGATGTTCTTGATGTGACTGTATTCGAAGCTGCCCGATACGCGGTAGTTCCGCACCTGCCACCCACCGATCAACACCGCCCAGGGCAGGACAGTCAGCAGGACGACGGCCAGGATCTCCCTGCGCTTCCAACCCGCCAGCCATCCGTGCAGGAACCAGCCCACGACCAGGGGGACGACAAATAGGCTATGGGGCGAACAAGGATGGTCAACGCGAGGAGCAGACCTGATAGGAAAGCCCATCTCATCCGACCCCACCGGGCCAATCCCAGCAAAACACCGGCTCCAACAGAGGCGGTCAGAAAAAAGGTGAAGAGTGTCTCGGTGAGCAAGTACAGAGAACTCACCAAGGACACAACATCCAATGAAAAGAGCGTTGCCGCGGTGATGGCTGCAGTGGAATCCCACAACACGCGCGATATGTAGTACACCATCACAATGGTCAGGGCGCTCAGGACAATCTGGACCAACCCGACCGCCACATGGCTCTCGCCGAACACCAGGTAAACAAGGGCGATGAAACAGGGGTACCCCGGCGTACGAATGATCATCGGGCTGTCGGGCGCGTCCGGCTCTACCGCCAGTCGGCCCGTCTTGAGCAACGAACGGGCTGGTAGATCGTAGGTGCTGGAGTCGTTCCGCAGCATGCGAGATGGAGCGGCGGAATGGACTGATAGGAAAACGGTTGACCTGACCAACAGGACGACCGCCACGATTACGGACAAAGCCACCAGATGATTCTTATTGTGGCGTCTCGCGTCACTCACGGGTCTACCGGCGTATGCAGCAGGCTGCGCAGAACTCATCGTCATCCATCACAGTCCCAATCCAGCGGCTTCAGCATTCTTGACCAGCTTGGCCCACAGAGCGTCGAGTGAATCCGGGACGACGCGGCTGTCGCCGATGACGGCCATGAAGTTCGTGTCGCCCGACCATCGCGGGACGATGTGGGCGTGCAGATGTTCGGGAAGGCCCGCTCCCGCGCATCGACCCAGGTTGTAGCCGATGTTGAAGCCGTGCGGCGACAGCGTTGCCCGCAAGACACCGGTGGCGTCGCGGATCGCGCGGGTCATCTCGGTCAGCTCCGCATCGTCGAGGTCCGCAACGTCTCCTTTGTGCCGCGCATGGGCAATAAGCAGATGACCGTTGGTGTAGGGAAAACGATTCATCACGACGAACGTCGACTCCGTCCGCCAGAGGACACGGTTTTCCTGATCGCGGTCGGGCTGCTCCCAGTAGCGGCAGAGGAAGCAGCCGTCGTCCGCCTCCTCCTCGCCGAGCGAGCGGATGTACTCCATCCGCCACGGGGCCCAGATGTTCCTGTTGAAATCCGCCATTGCGCCGTGTGCCTCCCGCCTGGTTGAAGTCTACTGGCCGCAGCCCATTCCAACAAGGTTGGCCGACTTTGCATCGGGCCGGCTGGCGGGTAGACTCCGTGGATCATGATGCGAAAGACGCGGGTTTGGCCAGTGCCGTTTTCGGTGAGATGGTTTCGTGCGGATGAAGATGGGTGGCATGGGCAAAGTCCGACCAGCACGTGTCGAGCTTTGCCCGTGCTTGCTCGTCCCCGGAGGTTCTCCACGGGCAAGCTCCGCCGCATTCCGCGGCTCCGCTTGCCCATGCCACCCCGCGCGAAGCACGAAGCTTGGTGCCCAAAAACGGCACTGGCAATCCTCTTGGCTGTCGGCTTCGCCGTCGGGGGTGGGTGCAGCCGGGACGTCCGCCTCGCCGACCGCGACGTCCGCAGCGTGACGGTCCAAGCGGTGACGCACTACGGAACGGTGCTGGACAAACAGGCTTCACCGGAGCAGGTGACGTACGTGCTGCTGCGGGCAATCCGGGATGACTTCATGGCGACGACTCCGGAAGAGCGTAAGGCCGCCCTTGACAAACAGTTTGACATCTGTGCCGCCAACGTGATCCGGGTGAAGAACCGGAGCGCCTTGACCGGGGATGAATATGCCTACTACATCGTATACAACTGGACGCCGACGGTATCGCATTACGTGGACAACTTCGAGACAGCGTGGGAAAGGGCGAAGGCCCGCTTCGTCCGAGGCAGCCCCAGGCTTGTGAATGGGGCCGACGCGGATGCCACGGAATGCGAAGTCTTGATGGAGCTCGAAGATCCGAGCGGCGATCCCAGTGCGCGCGTGGTGATGATCGTCTGGTTGGCGCAGGACAGCGGGTTTTGGCGGGTGGTGCATTTGGGGTTTGACCCGACCAGGCGGTCAATTGAGAATTGAGAATGTCGAATTAAGAATAGCGAATGCGAAGAACCTGATCTTCTTGCATTCTGAATTCGCTATTCGCCGTTCGCTATTGTCTGCATGCCATGGAACCCCGCACGATCACGGTCAAACGTGCCCGCGAGCACAACCTTCAAAATGTCTCGCTTACGCTGCCTCGCGGGAAGCTGATCTGCTTCACCGGCGTATCAGGGAGCGGCAAGAGCAGCTTCGCGTTCGACACGCTCTTCGCCGAAGGACAGCGGCGGTACCTCGAATCGCTCAGCTCGTACGCCCGGCAGTTCCTCGGCCAGCTTGCCAAGCCCGATGTCGACCAGATCACGGGGCTGAGCCCGGCGATCTCCATCCAGCAAAAAACCAGCGGCTGGAACCCACGGAGCACGGTCGGGACGATTACGCAGATTCACGACTACCTGCGGGTGCTGTTCGCCCGGGTCGGGCGGCAGCATTGCACGGGCTGTGGTCGGCCCATCAGTGCGCAAACGCGGGAGCAGATCATGGCACGGATTCTCGAATTGCCGGAGTCGACCAGGGCATTGATCCTCGCACCGGTCGTTCGAGGTCAGAAGGGCGAGTACCGTGATTTGTTTGAGGACATGATCCGGCAGGGATACGCCCGGGCCCGCGTGGATGGGGAAGTCGTAGCCCTGGCGGAGGCCCCGGAGCTCGCGCGGAATGTCCGCCACGACATCGAGATTGTAGTCGACCGGCTGGTGATCTCACCGAAGACTCGCTCGCGTTTGGCTGAGGCGGTGGAACAGGCGTTGAAACTCGGCGGCGGCGCCTTAATCGTGCACGTGATACCTTCCGAGCGAGCCGCGGGCTTCAGCCCGCGCGGACATCCCG
>JBARRC010000332.1:0-10115 GCA_049644045.1 Phycisphaerae bacterium | reverse complement strand
GGCTGTCGTTTCCAGAAGGCGTAGCGCAGCCCCCTCTTCCGGTTCGGCACCGGGCGGTTTGCCGATCACGCTCAGGATCTTCGTTTCCGTGAGAGGACGAGGCACAAGCCACGCCCTCGTGCTGTCGGGAGGCGCAACATCAAACAGCTCTTGTTGTTCCGATTCGGAAATATCGTATTCGTGCAGGAACCGCTGGACTATGTTCCGACAGGCGTCCTTCTCCTTCCACTTCTCGTTTCTGTATAGCCAGACGGCAAGGTCAAATGTGGGGATGCGTTTAGATCCCAGATGCCGTTGAAGTGTACCGATATAATCCGGTTTCCAACCCCATTCCGAAGTCCCCTTCTCGTGCAGGAATGCGTCGGCGAAAGTATCAGCCGCGATGCGCTGCTGAGACGTACTCGCGTATCTTTCCGATACCCATCGGGTGATGGTCTTGAAGGGATTGTAAAAGCCATCGTACGTCTCTGTTGGCCTATAATGGGCCACGAGCAAGTCGTTCACGACCTTCGAGAAGTTGACCCGATCAACGTGACCGGTCGGAAGATGCGCCTTCTTAAATGCCAAGAAGGTCATTCCGAAAAACGGATGGAGCGTACTCAGGCGCTCAAGCGAATGACGAAGCTGCGTTGTGCTGAAGAACATGCCGACGGGTCCTCAAAGATCTGCGAGTTCGTGCGCCATGTACTCGCAGAATCGCTGACTGATATCAATTCCCGTTGCCTCTCTGCCTGATTTCACCGCGACGCGGAGTGTCGTGCCGCTTCCGGCAAAGGGATCGAGTACAGCACCGTTGGTGGGGCATCCGACACGAAGGCAGCGATTAACTAAGGCGTCAGGATAAGGCGATAAGTGGAGACCGTTGGTGTTCTTTGGGCGATCGGAAATGGTCCATATATCCTCTCCCGGAACCAAGCCGCCTCGCTCGAAGAAATATCGTGGCGACTTGCTGAACATGAACACCATTTCATATGTGCGCCAGGGACGATCCTTCGCGGTTGGCTCGGGTATGCTGCCCTCTCTTCGCCAGACAATCGGCGACCGAAGCGTCCAGCCTCTATCTATCATCTGGATTGCCACGCGCCAGGGAATCCCGATGATGGTCTTGCGAGACACGCCGAGGCCACTGGCATCCACTGCTCGCAACCCGAACCGACGAGCGCGGTTCTTGCGATCCACACCCTTGGGCTGACCCTTTGCTGAATAGTATGTGTCGCCGAGGTTTAAGAAAAGGAGGCCGTCATCGCGTAGAACGCGCCGGACCTCATCCATCGCATCACAAACGGCGCGCACGTACTCGCCTATCGTCTTTTCCTTGCCGATCTGTCCGTCGGCCTCGTAGTCACGTTGCCAGTAGTAGGGTGGAGACGTGACCGCGCAATGATGACTCTTCGCGGGCAAGGCTTTCAGCACCTCACATGCGTCACCTCGGTAGACTTGCCAACGGACACCCTTACGTGTGTGTCCGCCCCACTCGTGCAGCCCGATCGTCGCGCTCGATGATCCGTCCTCCGCCGCAGACACCCCGCCCCCACGCTTGGGATCCTGGCGGCGGGGCTTCGCCTTTGCCTTCCTGCTGGTGGATCGCTTACTTGCCATGTCTCTGAATCTCGCCACCCAACGGGTTCACCACACCGATTCGGCCGACTTTGACGGCGACAAGCTCACGCAGCACAACGTGACTGCGCCGCCCGCACCGGCCGAAGCGACCGACCGACCCGAAGTCGTGCAAACAAATCGGCATTTCTCAACTTTGCGTCTTCTGTGGCGGCCAATCGGGACGGGGCGGAGTCGCCGACGGGTCGCAGCTTCGCGGGCGAGACGCCCACGCTACGCTGCCCCAGATCTCGGCCCCCATCGCGCCGGCCGCGAGCCCCAAATCGCCCAGGTGGCCGTTGACGTACGTGACGAAGTTCTTCTGCCAGGCGTGGAACCGGGCGTCCCGGCGCGGGATACAGTCGTTGGCCATAACAGCTTGCTCCTATGCGAGTTGACGGCCACAGCAGCGTCCGGCCCGCATTATCGCCGTGCCGAGTGGCCGGTGTCAACGAGCGTCGCACCTCGGCGGCGTGTCAGGGTCCGTGACAGAATCGGCGGGCCCACGTTCCACACAGTGGAATCGCCGATTTAGAGCGCAAACACCCATAACGCGAGTGCAACTGGTCCGCTCCCTCATGGTCGCGGTTCTGATCGGGACCCGCGTGATCGCTCTCTCACGGTCGCGGCTCGGATAAGATGCGTGCTGTGTGAATCACTACACTAGTCTGCACCCACGCACACCGACATCTGGCCGAATACGGGCGCGATTTTTCTCCCAGCCTCACGCTGGTTCCACCGCAACACCCTGTTGCCCAAGACCCGTGCCGGAATTGAGAATTTGTTTCAATTCTTTCCACTTTATCTGGTATCCTGGAGGGTATTATGCTAGTATTGAGCGGTTGCCACCGGCACCGTTGAACCGACGACAGCGTTTTTGGCGGCTTGGGAACGGTTCTTGCTGAAACCGGTGGAGAAACGTGTCGTTATACCTTGCGGGTGCTTACCCGTCGGTTGGCTTGGGTTTGGGAATTCGTCTCATTCTTTTAGAGACGGAGTCTCAGTCCCAACACGACGAAGACTGCTCAAACATCGCTGAAAGACGGGATACAACGCATCGAGGTGGGAACAGCAATGACGCATCGCAACCTTCCGATTCTCAAGACCGGTGACATAGGCATCGTCGATAGGATCACCGCAACCAGACGTACCGCAAAGCGATTGGCCGATATGGGCTTCGTTCGCGGTGCCAGGCTCGAGATGATACGTTCCGGCACGCCGTGTATCGTCCGCATTGGGGGTACGTGCGTCGGCCTCGGTCGGGCGCACCAGGCCAGTATTCAGCTCAGCGCTGCATAGGATCATCCAGGCGTCATGCGCCCCAGTCCAATCAAACGCCGCAAGAGAACCGTGGCGTTAGTCGGCAATCCGAACACCGGTAAGTCCACCGTGTTCAACAGCCTGACCGGGCACCGCCAACGGGTCGGCAACTACCCCGGTGTCACCGTTGAGAAGCGGACCGGGTTGATCCGTGAAGACAACCACACCTCGTCGATCGAGCTGGTCGACCTTCCGGGGGCCTACAGTCTCGCCGCGCACGGCGTAGACGAGGCTGTGGTGATGGACACTCTTCTTGGACAACAGAAGGAGATTACCGAGCCCGACCTGATCGTCGTCGTTGTGGACGCAGCCAATCTCGGGCGGAATCTGTTCTTCACGACACAGATTCTCGAGATCGGCAAGCCCGTCGTCGTCGCGCTGAACATGATCGATGTTGCCGAAGCAGCGGGTATACGGCTCGACGCCAACGCGCTCAGCCGGGAACTCGGTGTGCCCGTCATCCCAATCGTCGCAACGAAACAGAGCGGCATCGAGTCGCTCAAGCAGGCCCTCTTCCAATCACTGGACGCACCACCACCGGATCGCCGTGCTTCCTTTCCTGATTGTGTATCCGTGGAGCTGGACGCGCTGACAGACTCGCTCGCAGCCAGTGCGAGCAGTCCCAACCGTCGGACATTCCGTGCGGAAGCGTTGCAGACGCTACTCGATCCGGGAGGCTACCACGAAGAGCGGTTTGTGAGGCGCTGCGGCCAGGCGCTCGCGAAAGAACTCGCCGAGCGACGCAGCCGCATTCAGAGTGCGGGCGAGTCGATCATCGAAGTCGAAGCACGTGTTCGGTATGCCTGGATCAATCGCGTGGTCAAGCGCGTCACCACACGCGTCCACGCCGCACGTCGGTCCAGATCGGGAGCCGTCGACCGCGTTGTGACACATCGTTTGTTAGGACTCGTGATTCTCATGTTGGTGATGGGGCTGTGCTTCCAGGCCATTTACGCTTGGGCCGCCCCTTTGATGGACGCCATCGACGGTGCATTCAATGCGTTGAGCAACCTGCTCGTCAGTGTGGTTCCTGCCGGCGCCTTGCAGAGCCTGCTGGTCAATGGCGTGATAGCCGGTGTCGGCGCAGTACTCGTTTTCCTGCCGCAAATCCTGATCCTCTTTTTTTTCATCGCGATTCTTGAGGATTGCGGGTATCTGTCCCGAACAGCGTTCTTGCTCGACCGCTGGATGGGTTTCCTTGGTCTCAACGGGCGGTCGTTCATCCCACTACTATCCTCATTTGCGTGTGCGATACCCGGGATCATGGCGGCGCGCACCATCGAGAACCGTCGCGACCGGTTCGTAACCATCCTGATCGCGCCGCTGATGAGCTGCAGTGCACGGTTGCCGGTCTACGTGCTGTTGATCGGAGCCTTTGTCCCCGCAAAAGCCCTCTTGGGTGGCCTGATCAATCTACAGGCGCTGGTGCTTCTGAGTTTGTACCTGGTCGGTGTCATCGTTGCGATCCCCACCGCGCTGATCTTGAAGCACACGATCTTGAAAGGCGAGGCGCAGTCGTTTTTGATGGAACTCCCCACATACAAGTGGCCGTCGGTGGGCACGGTCTTTCACCGTGTGTACGGGCAGGGGAAGGTGTTCTGCGTCTCGGCCGGTACGATCATCTTCGCCATGACGCTCGTGGTCTGGGTTTTGGGGTATTATCCGCATCCCGCCCCCATTGCAACTGACCATGAAGCGCAACGCGCCGCCGCACGTGAGGCGTACGCAGAGCGGCTCGAACAGCAACTCACAGTGAGCGTCGCCCAAGCCGAACTTGAAGAGCGCCTGTCTCAAATCGATCGGAGTGAACCGGGTACGTACCTGCGCCAGAGTATCCTTGGCCGAGTAGGCCAGTGGATTGAGCCGGTCGTCGAGCCGATCGGCTGGGACTGGCGGATCGGCACGGCCGTCATCGCGTCCTTCCCCGCACGCGAGGTCGTCGTGGCTACGATGGCGACGATCTACAACCTCGGGGACGAGCAGGACGAGACGTCGGCCGGGCTTCGTGCAAAGCTTCACGAGGCAACCCGGCCCGATGGAAGGCCCGCTTTCAACCTCGCCGTCGCCTTATCGATCATGGTGTTCTTCGCGTTGTGCTGTCAATGCGGTGCAACGCTCGCAACGATCAAACGTGAGACAAATTCCTGGCGATGGCCCCTGCTTACCTTTACGTACATGACCGCGCTGGCATATCTCGGCGCCCTGGTGACCTACCATATTGCGATCCAGTTCTAAGAGCGTGTTTAAGAAGGGTGTTGTCCTGTCCGAGCCGCGACCGTCAGGGAGCGGTTTTCTGCGGGAAAGTCAGACCGCTTCCTTACGGGCGCGGTTCGGAACAAGACTTCTCAAACACGCTCTTAGAGCGTGTTTGAGAAGTCGGGTGCCACTGGCAGCTTGCTGCCAGTGTGCTGCCTGAGGCCAGTCCACAACGCAATCAGTAAGCACGCGTTGTCGTGAAGGTGCTCCAGGATTGGCTGCGTCCCCTTTTCCGTCTTTTCCAAGGTCTTGCAAAAATCGGCCAAGTTTGGTACCTTATCGGTCGGAAGTGCCTGACATGGCTGCGCGGCGGCGTTTGGGAGGAATCCAGGTCCAGTTTTGAAAGGAGTTTCGTGATGACATCGAGAGTTACTAGAGTACGCACCCTGGTGTTGGTCAGCTTGATGATCCTGGTAGGACCGCAACTTGCCGAGGCTCAGACGGCAGGTTCTTCTTATTATTACTACTTTGATCAGAAAGTCCCGTTAGCCTGCGATGCCACGCGAGTGGCCGTGTTCGACGAGACGGCGGAAAGTGGTCCATCCGTCGTGCTTACCCACGGTTTACCGGAGGTTGGCATCGCGGCTGCAGCCGTCCGTCCGTCGGTTATCTTAAAACTGTTCTTTGCCGAGACGGGGGACTTGGTGCAAGACGAAAAAGGCGTGGCGGAATTGGTCGGGAGCATCGCAACGGGTCAGCAGGTCGAGTTCGTATCTCCCGTCTTCTTGGACGAACACGGCGATCCCATCATCATTACGCAACATCTCCATGTGGGGTTTCACGCCGGCGTGGACCCTGAGAAGGCGGAAGCGATACTGGCTGAAATGGGTGCGGGCGTGATCGAGGAACGTAACTGGGCGGGCATGAAGGGTGTCTATCGATTAAGGAGCAATCTGGGCAACGGCTTCGAGGTTCTCGAACTGGCCAACACGCTCGTGCGGCGGACGGAGGTCAAGTTCGCCGAGTCGGACATGATCATGACGGTCAGGGAACGCCTTATCCCGGACGACCCCTATTTCCCCGGCCTGTGGGGCCTTCACAACACTGGACAGAGCGGCGGCACACCGGATATGGATATGGACGGGCCCGAGGCATGGGACATCACCACCGGTGATGCGTCGATCATCACGGTCATTCTGGATGACGGCGTGCAGCAGGACCACCCGGACATCAACCAGATCGCCGGCGCCGACTTCACCGGGCATGGCACGAAGGGAAACCCGTACAACGAATGCGATAACCACGGCACGACCGTGGCGGGCTGCACCTCGGCCATCATCAACAACGGCCTCGGGGTCGTCGGGATTGCTCCGGGCTGCAAGGTTGCTGCCGCCAAGTGGAACATCTCGGATGTGGGCACTCCCTGTCCCGGAACCGGCAGCTTCCAGATAAGCTGGCTTGTGAATGCCATCGCGTGGTCCGAGACGATCGGCGCGCGGGTCACCAACAACAGCAATGGCTTCTCGCCGATCGGAAGCATCACGACCAAGTACCAAGAAACCTACGATGCCGGCGTCGTCCACTTTGCCTCGTCAGGGAACAGTGGTACCAGCCCGATCGGCTATCCATCGAGCCTGTCGACGGTCAACTCCGTTGGGGCGGTCAACCGCTACGGCAATCGCGCCTACTTCAGCAGTTACGGTACAGGGCTCGCTTTCGTGGCTCCGGGGCAATATATCGGGTCGACCGATCGCACCGGTTCAGACGGGTACTTCAGCGGTGACTACGGCTATCTCAATCCCGGCGGCACCTCCTATTCCTCACCCTATGCCGCCGGTGTGGCCGCGATGGTGCTCTCCGTAAACGACGCACTTACGCCCGCAGAGGTCACCCAGATCATGAATGATACGTGCATGGACCGCGGCGATCCGGGCTATGACATCTATTATGGCTGGGGCATCGTTAATGCACATGACGCCATGCTGGCAGCTTCGCCGGGGGTGACGCTCGAGGGGTACTGCTTCTACGATGAGGCGATGCAGGAACCTGTGAACACAGTGACCGTCGACGTGTTCAATCTGGACACCGGCGCGAGCTGGGACGCTGATACAACGGACAACTACTACAGTCTCGGACTGCAACCGGGTGATGACATCAATGCCGATGATACGCTCCGATTTATCGCCAAGGACGGGACCAACTGGATCAACGTCACCGACCATGTCGTAACGCAGGCGGAAATCGACGTGGGCAACATTTACCTTGATTTGATCCTCGATGAATTCTACCTCGATCTGGTCGATTTCCCGATGTACGAGGCCGAGGGTCCTGATGAGGACCAGATGTGTGGGCCGGCGGTCGCTCAGATGGTCCTCAACTACATGTATTGGGACAGCGACGAGGATCCGACACCTCCGATGACCTTTGACGATCAGCAGGAACTTTACGACTATGGAATCGCCCACAATGCAACACCGGATTTGGATTATCTCGACCTGGTGGGGATGTGGCACACGATTCAGGACCACCGTCCGTTGCCCTATTCCCAGTATGGCTACAATTTCTCCAAGCGGCACGATACGGACTGTGATGAGATGCTCAAGCAGATCGCCCAATGGGTTGCCTATACTATAGGAACATACGGCGGGCACGAGGAAGGACACCCCGAGCACGTCCCCGGTGTCATTCCCGCTTACGGGGACTATTCCAATTGGATGGCCGTCAGAGGAATCCATACGGATGAGGATGCCTATCCATTGCCTCCCGAGCTGGAAGTCTACGGCTTCTGGGTCAACGACCCGTTCCCGTCCTCTCTCGGTGGCATTGGCGAGAACAGCTATAAGACCGTCGACGAGTTGCTGGCCACGTACTATTTGCCTCTAACAACGGGCGACGCGTATGACGGTGAGTATGTGGCCATTTGTGAACCGCCGGACACTAATGGTGATGAGGAGATAGTCTATGTGCCCTCGCCGCAGAGATTCGGGAAGGAAGCGATAGAGGCCATAACAGCGGTACAGACTGCGGACTCACCGTCCGTGGAACTGGTGGCGGCGGCTAATGAATGGATCATAGTGGCAGCCATCAACGGTGCTTCGGAGCAGCTCGTGCCCTATGATGATGCCTTTGCAGAGCGATTTGCAAAGACCGTGCCCGGCACACCGCTTTTTATAAATAACACCAGTAACGATTACTATGCGGTTCCCTTCACTGTGGGTGAAAACGCGGTGGGCATCTCCGTTGCGGACGCCGGGACCGCGGTGGTCGTGCTGGTTGACGCCGGTGACGGCCACTTCAAGGAAGCGTCGTGGGTGAGGACGCCGGTCAAGTATCTTCCGGTCTCCAAAGAGGAGGCACTCAAGATCGCCTGGGAGATTATGGAGAAGCTCGGCCTCGACCCGGAAACTTTGAAGAAGGCAGTGACTGAACTCGTCCACATAGACTCGACGCCGTATTACCCTCACTGGCGCATAGCTGGCGAGGGCTTTGAATTCCTGATCGCTCAGGACGGCACCATCACTGTCGTGGAGTCGTAGACGGAAGACAGCAAGGACAGTCGCAACTTTGGTGCCGGTTTCCTGGTTCAAGCTATGAGCGCGAGCGAGGGATCATCTGGTGCGCCCCTCGTGGGTGGCGCCCAGCGAGCCGCAGGCTTTAGCCTGCGCGGATTACCAAAGCGCAACAGCGCTGCATACTGTGAAAGTCCGCGCGGCCTGAAGGCCGCGGGTCGCTTGACGGCGTCACCCACAAGGGGTGACGCTACATTGACGTCCGAACCGCCGAAACTACACCCGCACCGCCCGACGCCGCACGAAGACCAGCTTTGGGCACGTCACACCCTGCTTGGCTGGGGGATGGTCACAGGGTAGACTTTTCCAGCCTGCAGACGGAGTAGACGAGCCATGAAGTATGCGCTTATTGTACCCGCCGGTGCTGCCGACGAGCCCTTGGAACAGCTTGACGGGCGAACACCGTTGGAGGCGGCCGAGACACCGAACATCGATTGGATCGCCACCAACGGGCGACAGGGTCGTGTCGTTACCATCCCGGAAGGCTTCGCGCCCGGGAGCGATGCAGCGACGCTGTCGCTGCTGGGCTACGATCCGCGCGTCGACTGCGCTGGGTACGCCCCGCTCGAAACACTGGCCAGAGGTGTCGCCGTCCGTGCCAACCAGCTCATCTTCCGATGCGACTTCGTGACGATCGTCGACGGGGCGATGGAGGACTTTACAGCCGGGCGCATCTCACAAGCCGAGGCGGATCAGCTCATGGCCGAGTTGAACCAGCGGATTGGTGACAAGCGGTGTCAGTTCCACACCGGCGCATCCTATCGCAACCTGATGATCGCCTCAGACGTGGCCGACATAAGGCCGCAATGTACCCCACCGCACGATTTCCCGGGCATGCCCGTGGCCAAACACCTGCCGCGGGGTCCGGGAGCGGATTGGCTTAAAGGCATCACGGAGCGCGCCCACACTATTCTCGCCGAGCATGAGGTGAACCTGGTGCGTCGTGATCTCGGCGAGAACCCGGCCACGGACATCTGGTTATGGGGTCAGGGCCGGCCACGATCGTTGGAGCCCTTCGCATCGCGTTTTGGGATGTCGGGTGCGGTCATTGCGGCCTTAGACCTGATTCGCGGGATCGCTCGTAGCATTGGGATGGAGGTCATAGACGTGGCCGGTGCGACAGCATACCTGGATACGGATTATGCTGCGAAGGGCGCCGCCGCTGCCGCCGCGCTCAGCCGGTTCGACCTGGTGATCGTCCACGTCGCAGCGCCGGATGAAGCGAGCCATCAAGGCGATGCAGACGAGAAAGTCTCGGCCATCGAGCGGATCGATGAGCACATCGTCGGTCCCCTGCTGAAAACACTTCGCGGCTACGACCGATGGAGGATACTGGTCGCTCCCGATCATCCGACACCGGTGCGGCACCGGGTACACACAAGCATACCTCCGCCGTTTTGTCTGGCCGGGCATGCCGTCCGGACGGTCTTAAAC
>JBARRC010000331.1:0-3042 GCA_049644045.1 Phycisphaerae bacterium | reverse complement strand
GTCTTGTGCCCGGTTTTCGACTGGTATTTGTCGACGGCTGCATTGACGGCGGCCATCGCCCGGTCATCCGCCCGCATCAGGACGGCTACGACACCCCCACACCCGCGCGCCGTGGCTTTCGCGCCGTAGATACCGGCATCGACCCCGTGCCCACGAATCAGATTCACGAGCAGATCCGTCTCGACGCTCCCAAGCCCGCAGCGCTGGCCGTAGCTCCAGTGCGAGGCGTACATCAACTCACCCGTCTTGCTCAGCGCGCGGTCGTCCTCGTTGCGAATCGCCCGGGAGAGGCATTCGACGAACTGACAGGCCCGTGCGTGTTCGTAGATGTGATGCTCCGTACGCGATCGGATTTTGTAAACGAAGTCCGGATCAATCCGCGTGAGTGGATCGCCGGTTTCGCCGAATCGTGCGAGGTATTCACTCCCTTTGAATTTCGTCGGAAGACGGTCGCGAAACCGTTCGACATAGTCCGTGACGGAAATCTGGGAGAGATAACCATCCCACTTCAGACGGCCCACGCCACCGTGTCGAATGATTCGATCGATCAGATCGCGTCCCATGAACGCAGCCGTGCGCACTCGCTCAAACTTGAGCTTTGCATCGGGGTGAATCGCCCCGCAATCGATCCCGATTACCGCCAGCTCGTCCGGTACACGGATGGAGCCGGCGATGGTGCACGGCTCACACCGTACCTCCGCCAGCGTGTGGGGCTCCCCGAGCAGAACGCAAACCGCATCGCCGACGCCGACGGGTCTTTGCAGCCAATCGTTCTCAACACGTTGGCAGATGGTAGCGGCCTGAAGCGGATCAAGCGTCGCATCGCACTCCCCCGCAACCGCCGTCATGGTAGCCGCCGCGAGCGCTGCGTCGCGTCCCACGTCGGCCAGTTCGCCAAGTGTCGAGGCCACCATAATGGATAGACCGTCGTCAAACCGGGGTATCAATCCTGCCCGAAACATCTCGACGAGCGTGCCCAGGACGCACGGTACACCATCCGCGGCTGCATCTTCCACGAGCTGGCGCCCCTCCACCGCATCGATCGGGGCACCCTGAGGCCCGTGAAGATGCGACATCGCGATCACGGTTGGTGTGCTGCCATCCCAGCGAAGCGACCGCGCGCAGGTAATGGTAAGTTCGCCATCCGACCGCCGCTGGACCCCGACGCAGACGTGATCCGCGATCGTCATGTTCAACACAAGCGAGCCCGTGTACTCCGCCAATCCGCCCATCAGGTCGAGTCGACCCGGTGCCCGTGCGACGAAGCGGGGCGAGCCGTCCCCAAGCCGCGCGAGCAACTCGACGACGATCGGGGAGGTGGTCCAATCCCCACCCGCTCCATCGTTGACGGGTGAACCGGCCGCGGACGCCGAAGGACGTGCCACAGTCGTGTCTGGTTCCATCTTCATTCGGTCACACCCGGACTTCGACGGTCAACAGACTTGTTGTAAAACGGAATCGTCTACGTATATAGGCGTATCGGTGCCCGCGCCGATCGCAATGGCATCCGACGGCCTCGAATCGATCTCCACCAACTCTCCGTTGCGGCGTAGAATCAGTTTGGCGTAGAACGTGGAGTCGCGCAATTCATTGATGATAATCTGCTCGAGTTCACAGTCCAGACCATCAATGATCCGCGTAATCAAATCGTGCGTCATCGGTCGCTGGACCATGATGTGCTTGGCGCGCCGGTCAATCGAATAGGCTTCGTGAATGCCGATCAGGATTGGGAACGCTCGATCGCCGTCGACCTCGCGAAGCACGATCATCGACATCTTCTCGTCCTCGGAGTCGACGATGACAATGCGTGCAAGGGTCATCTTTACAAGCATGATGGACTTCCCGCATGGGAAATTACGAATTACAAATTACGAATTACACACGGCGTCCCGGGAGGGCGCTTCATATTTCGTCCCTTTTTGCCTTCGTGTCTAATTCGCAACTCGCAATCAATCATTCTCGCTCCCTCGGATCTTGTCCTCGGAGAAGGCGCGCTTGTATCGCCACCGCCTTGCGAAGTTCCGCAAGCTCGGCTGGATCCATCGCGGTGCCGTCGTCAGCCGTGGGGTAAGCCCCCTCCGCCACCTCCTTCGTGTAGGCCCGAAACGCGCCCACGAGCTGATCGTAGAGCCGAGCGTATTGCTTAACCGAGCGAGGCGGATGACCACCACCATACCCGAGCATGTCGTGTAGCACCACTACCTGTCCATCACAATAAGGACCGGATACACACCCGACAACCGGAAGGCCTGTCGCCTCGGTAATCAGCGCCGCCACCTCGATCGGCACGGCCTCTAGCAGTAGTGCTACCGCGCCCGCATCCTCCATCATCTTGGCGTCCTCGATGATGCGGAGCGCGTCCGACGCCTGCTTCCCCTGGACCTTGTAACCACCGATGCTCTGGATCGACTGGGGTTTAAGCCCCAAGTGGGCCATCACCGGGATCGTCGCTGTCGCCATCGCTTCGACCGTGTTGACCAGCCGACGATCCACCTCCACCTTCACACAATCGCACCCCGCCTTCGCCATGAACAACCCGGCGTTGCGGATGGCATCCTCCGGACAAACCTGATAGCTCAGATAGGGCATGTCGCCGATCAGATACACCGACGGCGCCCCACGGCGAACGGCCTCCGCTATCGTGACGAGGTGTTCGATCGTGGCGGGCAGCGTCGTCGGGTGTCCCAGGCAGACCTCAGCGTAGGTATCGCCAACGAGCAGGGAATCGATCTGCGACTCCTCCATCAGCCTGGCTGTGGTGTAATCGTAGCACGTCAGCATCGATATCTTTCGACCTTCGCGCTTCCGTGCCCGCAGCGTGCTGATGGTGACTTTGCTCCGGGACGTCATGACCACCCAGGATACGCCATCGCCCCGTCGTTGACAAGAAAACCCGTTCGAATTACGAATTGCGAATTACGAATCACAAAAAAACAAGAGAACGCACGCATCTCCTCTTTCGTAATTCGTAATTTGCGGGAAGATTCCGCCATGGACACAACCGAAGCAGCCCGAGTCGTTAGTAAATCCGAGGCCCTTGGC
>JBARRC010000330.1:0-3189 GCA_049644045.1 Phycisphaerae bacterium | reverse complement strand
CACAAGCGGGACTGAACAAGATGTCGCTGGCAGAAAGCGTCGTGGGCTTGACACTGGACGGGAGGAACCTTGCGCTCATACAATGCCTCCAGATCCGCCGGCCTCCAATTCAGCACTTCGACCTCGTGCCCCAGGCGGCACAGGGTGCGGAAGGTCGCAAGGGCCTGGAGGTTCGCACCGAAATTCCGAACCCAGTGGTGTGTTAAAAGGGCGACTCGCATCTGTTGCTGCTCCGATCTAACTCTAGGTTCGCCAAGCCGCTTGGGCCCCAAACTCAGCGATGATCCTCGGTGGATGTCCCGCCAACCCGCTCGCCCCGCAAGAAACCGGTCGCTTCGAACCGCTTCCGGGCGGGGACCTCCGTTCCTCCATCCGGATAGCCACCGACGGCATTGACGACGATAAGACAATAATCAGGAATCTGAAGCAAGCGGCGGAGTTTCAGATCGTCTTCCGAGGCGTGTTGGGCCCAAGTAAGCATCGTCAGGCTGACCCCCAAGCAGTGTGCCGCAAGAGCACAATTCTGCACCCCCAGGCCGATATCTACGTAAGGCAACATCACCTCATGAGGCATCTCGTATACGCGAACGTCGGCACAGAAGCAGAAGAACGCACTGGCCATCCCGCTGAAGCATGTGGCACCTGCACATGTGGACATACACTTCTCCACAAGCGTTCGATCATTCGTGGCAAAGACCATGGCGGGCTGGCGATTGCAGCTTGAGGGTGACCAGGATACTACCTCGATGATCCGTCGAAGGTCTTCGTCTAACACCGGTCGGCCCGAGTATTTGCGCGCAGAGCGGCGAGATCGAACCAGATTCCACAACTGCTCATAGCTCACTTCGGCCTGTTCTAAAGGAGGGGGTTCAAATAGGCCGATCTCAGTCTGCCGTCGCTCAAACTCTTGAACCTTATGCCGAGCCCAAACAACGGAGGGATCCTGCCGGACCTCCGGCGAATGCAGCTTCGCGAGAGCCGCCTTTGCAGCCCGGTACCATTGCTGGCTGTGGCCGGCCTCACAGTCTTCGCGTTGCAGCCCTTTGTCGAGGATATGAGCGAATTTTCTTAAACGGGCAGCCCAGAATTCCTCGTCCAGTGCATTCTGGTCCTCACGCAACTCCAGCACTCGCTCACCCCAACGAATTACGTCGTGGTAGTGGTGATACGCGGTGAGGTTGCGAAACCACCGCCGACCAATCATTGCCCGGAGGACAGCTTGGGCCGACCGCTTGAGCGCTCGCATGCGCCTCTCTCCTCGAATCGTCCCCTGTTGTGAAGCGTCTTACCTCCGCGCGCTGCCAATCTCAGCGCGCACGGACTCTTCACCACACTTACTTATCGGCCGACCGACGCTTCACGATTAGGCCTTGCACTGCCTGGAATAACCTCTGTAGGTCAGATCGCTCTGCCGCCCGCAACCCGAAGCGCTCCAAGAACAAGCCGTAAACGGCCCATCCGGCTACAATGCAGGCAATCAGCGCCCCCCAAGAAGAAGGTGCCACGGTCCATTGTAGCGCAAGCCACGCAGCACCGCCGGCAATCACCGGCAGAAATCCTGGAACAATCGTTTCCTTCAGCCATTCACCGGGCCGCACCCCAGCGAGTCTCCAGCCCACCGGCCACAGCAGCCAGGGGTAAATCAAGAAATACACGGCTGCCGTCGAAAGAGCCGACCCCACGGCGCCCATGCCGAGTCCCCAGACGAGCCAGAACGTAAGACCCAAGTTGAGCAGTTGCATGAGGAGCGTTCGCCAGGTCACCTGCCCTATCTCGCCCGTGGCAATGGCAATGTGGATCATCATGTTGTTGCCGTAGATCGGGATGAAGATCGCCAGAAGAAGCCCCATAACGGTGGCGGCCTGCGGGTACTCGCCCATCAGGTACAGGCCCACCACCTCTTTTCGGTAAATGATCAGCGGCACAGCCACAAAAAGCGAAACCCATAAAGCAATCCGCCCTCCGCGCAGGTACGTGTTTCGCAGCCGTTCCGTCTGGCCCTTGGCGTGCATGGCCGTAAAGGCCGGCACAAGCGGCCCCGTCACCAGCATCGCCCCCTGGTGCACCTGACTGAACGCCAGCGAACCGATATGGAACGACGCCACGTCCACGGCCGTAGCAAGTTTGTTCAGAATAAGCGGATCGGCACTGGTGCGGATCTTATCGGCAATCTGGCCGATGAAACTCCATACCCCAAACGAGGCCAACTCGCGCGCCCGGTCCCACCGGATCGCGCTCAACCGGAGCCTGAGGGACGGCACCAGCCGGCATGAAATCACCGTAGCGACGGCCATCCAGCAGACCCACGCGCCCACCTGGGCGGCCGCCAGCCAAACCACACGCGTACTCACAGCGAACAGCAAGACGAACAGAAAGGCCGCCCGAAGGATCTCCCGTCCGAGGTTCAACACATTCAAGAGGACGAACTTCTGACGCACGAAAAACCCCACACCCCACGGGGCGGTCATGACGCGCGCGCAGAACATGAACATCAAAAGCCCCATGATGAGCCGCGCGTCCCACGACAACCCCGGGGCCACGTCGAGAACCTTATCGACATACCACGCGAATACGCCCCCCACGAGAAGCACAAACAGCCCCGCCGCCAGGTGCAGAACCCCCATGGTTGACACGATTTCGGTAACGGCGCGGTCGTCCCCCCGCGCGTAGGCCTCCGTCACATACCGGCCCACGCCGGCCGTCAACACCGCCGTCAGCAACGGCATGAACTGCATGATGGCCATGGCAACGACGTAAATCGCGTACTCGTCGGCGGGGATCTTCTTGACCGCCAGCAGGTACCGCAGCACCCAGAGCAGGATGCCCACGCGGATGGCGTGGGTCACCACGTTGCTGGCCACATTGACAAGCACCAGACGCTTGCTGATCGGAACGCGTTCGCTCATGGGCCCGCGCCGCCACCGAAAGTTTCACTATAGCACCGGCCGCGACTTCTCCTACCAGCACATCCGCGATCCGCTCGGTCATGGCACGGATGGCGGTATGCCTCCTTCCACGACCACCCCATCGGCCACCCTCCCAACTGGCCTTGAAGGGTTTTTGGCGGGGCAATAGAGGCCCTTAGATGGTTTCTTACTCCTCGGGCCTCTTCATGTGCGCCTCGAGCAGGCCCTTGACGGCCTTGGCCACGCCGTCGGCCAGTTCCTTCGCCCCCGTGCGGACGGCGCT
>JBARRC010000329.1:0-3917 GCA_049644045.1 Phycisphaerae bacterium | reverse complement strand
ACTTCTGATCGGTGGGTTGTTTTCCACGATGAGCGCCCTGAACGCGACGACATTCTCGTCCACCCGGGTTTCGTTCGCGATGGGTCGTGACCGCAACTTGCCGGAGATGTTCGCCCGGATTCATGAGCGTACCCACACACCGTATCTCGCCCTGGCAGCCAGTGGTGCATTGATCATCTTCATGGCGGTGGCGATTCCGATCGCCGACGTGGCTGCGGCGGCCGACGTCATGTTCTTGCTGCTGTTTCTGCAGGTCAACGTCGCGGTCATCGTAATCCGCAAGCGCTACGGCGACAAACTGGACTACGGCTTCGTCATGCCCTTCCATCCGGTCCTACCCGCAATCAACATCGGGATGATCGCGTTCCTCGCTTTGTTCATGTTCCATTTCTCCGCGGTTGCCTGGTTTTTCGTGATCGGATGGACCATGGCGGGGTTCCTTCTGCACCGCTTCTACGCGTTTCCCCGAGAACGTGCGGCAGACCTCACCCCGGTAGTCCTGTACGAGAAGCCCGCAGCCTTGCCCGAGCAGTTTCGCGTGATGGTGCCCATCGCCAACCCAGACTCTGCGCAATGCATGATCAATATCGCCGCGCGAATGGCACGACCGGTGAATGGTCAGCTTGTTCTCCTCCATATTGGGATGGTCCCTTCGCAAACGCCGCTCGCCGGCGGCCGGCGTTCGTTGGAACGGATTCGACCGACCGTCGACCAATCAGCCGAGGTTGCTGACAAGCTTGAGTTGGATTCAGAGTCGCTCGTGCGATTGGCTCATGAGCCGTGGCGGGCAATTGTGGACACGGTCGAGGACCACAAAGTTGATTTTGTGGTGATGGGGTGGAAGGGCCGTACCTTGGCCCCGCAGACCATGATCGGCAGGAATATTGACAAAGTCCTTAAGTACGCAAACTGCAATGTGCTGATAGTCCAGCAGAAGGCTGCGGTTCCCGCCAAACGTATTCTGGTTCCGGTCGTCGAGCCGCGCAGCGCCGCCCTGCTCGTGTCCGTCGCTCGTTTGCTTTTTGATGAATCCGAGGCTGAGAGCCGGATGACCGTTCTGCACATCGTGTCTCCGAAGTCCTCCGATGCCCATCGAGATGCTCGGATGGAGAGCATTGCCCAGGCGTTGAAACAACCGGGCCCCTTTAACACCCAAGACATCCAGACACTGCTCGAGGAAGGACGAATCGAATTTAAATCCACAAAGTCCAAGGACATCGTGCGTTCGATCGCCACGCGAACTCGGAAGTCGGACTTGCTGATCTTAGGTTCCTCGCGGGCAAACTGGTTCAAGCGGACCATCGTGGGACGCAAGCCCTACCGCATCGCTCGCCGCTCCGCCTGTCCGGTCATCATGGTGTCACCGAAGACTCTCGGCATGCGGTTCAGCATGCAGACGTTCTTCGATTTCTTTCGGGAGGAACCGGAGCGATGACGATGCGGGCCACTTATCGACATATGACGGAGCGGAAGAATGTCGCTTGAAGATCTCGAACGTGCGGGCATCACGCTGCCCCGCGATCAGTGGGGCAAACGCAAGCTGCACTCTGCGGTGAACCGCCCGCTGTTCCTGATAGCTGCAGCCGGGGCCATTGGGGCTGGCGTACTCATGTACTGGGGAGACGGAGGCGGTGCCACCTGGCTGGGAGCGATGCTCTTCCTAGTGAGTTTCTTCGCGGCCACAGCGATTGCCCTTCGTGCGGTAGCTGCGCAGTGTCGCGGTGGTGTATCAGACGAAGCCGTGAATGACGATTAGCAGAAGGAGTAAACAGAGCTGGGCAGTGTCATGCCAGAAGTCGCCGGGTGGCGTTCCGCGAGCCGGCACCCGGAGTATCCACGACACGGTTGCTCG
The DNA here is from genome assembly GCA_049644045.1 of Phycisphaerae bacterium. Lineage (GTDB taxonomy): Bacteria > Planctomycetota > Phycisphaerae > UBA1845 > UBA1845. The sequence goes on along the minus strand of JBARRC010000329.1, from coordinate 2,065 downwards.
TGTAGCTGGAGAACATCGTGTCACACACGCAGAAGGTCAAACGCATTGGCGTCTTGACGGGAGGTGGAGATTGCCCCGGACTCAACGCGGTCATCCGGGCCGTCACAAAATCAGCCATCGCCCAGCACAGGCTGGAGGTCTTCGGAGTCGAGGATGGTTTTCTTGGACTGATCGACAATCGAATACGATTGCTGACTTTTGACGACGTCTCCAACATTCTCGATCAGGGCGGTACGATCCTCGGAACCAGCAACAAAGCCAACCCGGCTCACTTTTGCACAGGGAACGATTCGGCGGGGAGACCTGTTTTTGAGAATGTGACGGACCGCGCAGTAAGCCACGCAAAAGAGCATGGTCTCGATGCCGTTGTGGTCATCGGGGGCGACGGCACTATGTCGGGCGCGGTGCACTTGATCCAACGAGGCCTGCGGATCGCAGGGGTACCGAAAACAATTGACAACGACCTGATGCACACGGACGTGACCTTTGGGTTTGACACGGCCGTCGCCATTGCAACGGACGCCCTCGATCGGATACGGACTACAGCCTCGAGTCATCATCGCGTAATGATCGTGGAAATGATGGGGCGAAATGCCGGCTGGATCACACTGCATGCCGGCGCGGCAAGCGGGGCGGACGTACTGCTGATTCCCGAGATCGAGTACGACCTGGACAAGGTGTGCGCACGATGTATGGACCGAAGCCGACGCGGCAAGGCCTATACGCTGGTGGCCGTGTCTGAAGGGGCAAAACCCGTCGGCGGCGAGATGGTGGTCGACCGCGTTGTGCAGGAGTCGCCGGATCCGATACGACTAGGCGGTATCAGCGAAGTACTCTGCGAGCAGATCGCGAAGCAGACTAAGTTGGAGTGCCGGGCGACGATTCTGGGACATGTGCAACGTGGTGGAAGGCCCACCGCACACGACCGTGTGCTGGCTACCCAGTTCGGCCACCGAGCTGTTGAGCTTGTGGTGAATGGTGAGTTTGACCGCATGGTCGCGGTGCAGGACGGGCGGATTACGAGCGTACCGATTTCAGATGTGGCGGACGGGCAACGCCTCGTACCGCGTGATCATCCCCTGGCGGCGGCGTGTCGAGCAACTGGCGCGACCTTCGGAGACTAGGTGTCGGCTCGTGGTCCGGCATTAGCGACTTGCGCCGTGGTCCCGTCAGCGAACTGCCCGAAGTTCTTACGGAACATGCCGGCGAGTTTCTTCGCTTGCTCGTCATATGCTTTCGAATCAGGCCAAGTCTTGCGCGGACTGAGTATGTCAGTTGGCACGCCGGACGCCTCACGCGGGTGTCCCTATCGTTTATTCCGAACGCCTTGTCAATGCACGACTTACGGTTTGACAGCTTCGACGCCTCGGCTATCGTTTCCGAGACGTGATCGACGCTCTCGGAGATTGTGAAATGGGCGGAATTCGCATCTTGGTGCTGCTGATCCGTGGCCTGTTTCGTGACCACGGCGAGTTGGCCGCCGAGAACCCGGCTTTGCGACAGCAGCTTGCGGCCCTTCAGTATAAGTCCAAGCGCCCGCGGCTGCGGAAGCGTGATCGGATCTTCTGGGCGTTGCTGTCTCGGATCTGGCCGAATTGGCGTTCCGCCCTTCTCATCGTGCAGCCAGACACCGTAGTCCGCTGGCACCGTGAGGGCTTCAAGCTGTTCTGACGCTGGAAGTCCCGAACAGGCAAAGTCGGTCGCCCGAAAATCGACGCCGAGCTTCGCAGGCTGATCCGCCGCATGTCGCGCGAGAATACGTCATGGGGCGCACCGCGGATTCACTCCGAGCTTCAACTGCTCGGCTACGACGTGTCTGAAACGACCGTGGCCAAGTACATGGTTCGGCATCGGAAGCCGCCATCTCAAACGTGGCGTACCTTCCTCGATAATCATGCTCGAGACATCGTTGCGGTCGACTTCTTCACGGTCCCGACCGCCACGTTTCGCATCCTGTTTTGCTTCGTCGCGCTCCGTCATCACCGCCGAACGATCGTTCACTTCAACGACCTGGCTCATCCTACTGCGCGGTGGACGGCGCAGCAGGTCATCGAGGCTTTTCCGG
>JBARRC010000328.1:0-1604 GCA_049644045.1 Phycisphaerae bacterium | reverse complement strand
GAATTGCCGACTCGATGGAGTCGATCTTGCCGAACTTGATGCCCACGCGCACCGGGTTGTTCACGTGAAGCACTTCCAGCGCGAGCACCCGCTTGCCCGATCCGCTCGCCGGCGGCAGAAGATGTTGGCTGACGACCGAGCGGAGGCTGAGCGAAAGCTGTGTGCGCACGTCGTCCTGCGCTTCATGCGGAAACAGGTCGACAAAGCGCGTGACCGCACCCTTGGCGTCCTTCGTGTGCAGGGTGGTCAGGATCAGATGCCCGGTCTCTGCGGCGCTTAGGGCCATCTGGGCCGTGTCGCGATCCCGGATCTCGCCGATCAGCAAGACGTCCGGATCCTGGCGCAGGCCGTATTTGAGACCGTCGTAGAACGAATCCACATCCCGGCCGACCTCGCGTTGGGTAATCACGCTCGAGCCGATGCGCTTGTGCACGTATTCGATCGGCTCCTCGACCGTGATGACGCGGCAGCTACCTTGCTCGTTGAGCAGGTTGATCAGCGCAGCGAGCGTGGTCGATTTGCCCGACCCTGTCACGCCGGTGATGATGACCAGACCGTTGGTGTGCGAGATGAGCCGCTGGGCCAACCCTTGCGGAAACCCCATCCACTCAAACAAAGGTATCTCGTTCGGAACGTGCCGCAGGCAGGCGCACCACTGCCCCTCGGCCAGGTATACATTGGCGCGGAACCGGCAGGGTTCACCCTTGTGCTCGAGGGAGACGGAAAAATCGAAGTTCTTGGCCTGATCGAGCCGGTCTGCGACACGCGGGGGCAGGATCGACTCGACCATATGGCGAAGCTGATCCGCATCCAACACCGCGCCCGCCGGTTCCAGCCGGCCGTGGATGCGGTAGGTCACCGCGTACCCGGGCACGAGATGCACGTCCGAGGCTTCGCGATCCGCAGCCGCATGGAGCAGGCCCAGCATCTTGCTGTGCCCGGGATTATCGTCCTGGGTTATCGGTTTGGTCATGGTTCCCTATTATACGCGGAGCGGCAGGTGTGGTCGCGAAGTCGTTGGAATTAGCATCCAACTGATCTATGGTATAGTCGGCGGATCAGTAAGAGCCGTACGAAAACCGCACGAATCCACGTTCTCATCTTGACGGCGGGTCGTGCCGGCGCTCACAATGATGGACAACGGATTGCGGATTGGCTATTCACGAAAACCACTATGATGGCTCAACAGTGGCAGGTTGAAGCGGCGACGGGCCGGTGTGCAGCTACGGGACGCACGCTCGTGGAGGGCGAGGAGTTCTACACCGTCCTCTTCGAGGAGGGCGAGTCGTTTATCCGGACCGAGTACTGCCTGGAAGCCTGGCAAGGTCCACCCGAGAACGCCTATTGCTATTTCAAGACCCGCGTCCCGGTGAAAGAAAAACGGAAACGCCTGTTCGTCGAGGATGATCTGCTCATCGGTTTCTTCCGCCGATTGGCTGACGAGTCCGAGCCGGTTCGTGTGCAGTTTCGGTTCGTGCTGGCCCTGATTTTGATGCGCAAGCGGGTGCTTCGCTACGAGGGGTCGGCCGTTGAGGATGGGATCGAGGTTTGGCGGATGACGCTGATTCGCGAGCGATCGGCCCAGCGCGTCATCAACCCATGTC
>JBARRC010000327.1:0-2266 GCA_049644045.1 Phycisphaerae bacterium | reverse complement strand
ACGGACTTCGACATCCTGAACGAGCATGCCGGCATGGTACGAACCTCACCGGTGTGTGTCCAGCCCCCCAGCAGAAGCTCCGCGCCACCGATGAGCCGTAGGTGACACGGGTTTACTGAATGTTTACCTCCAAGTCCTGCTGAAGACTATCATAACAACTTGAAAGGAAAGGCGTTACGAGCAATCGGGCGCGGCGCAAGAATCGCCGGACCAACACACCTGGAGCCGTCCCGGCTGCGATCCCGACCCACAGATTCTGCGGAGGAGGCAAGAAAGAGGGCTGGTGCGCGGTCAAGCACACCAGCCCGTCTGTTAGACATCAAACCGAATCGCCAGAGGCGAAACGTCTACGGATAGACTAGCGCCGACTCGAAGACCACGTACCCGACCTGCTCGGCCGTGTGGCTCCGCTCCGTGTCGCCAATCATGTCCTCATCGATGACCAAACCCAGCGTCGTTTCGGTTATCGGTGACGCACCATAGGTGTACGACCAGCCGCCGTTGCCGCCGTCCATGCCCGCCATCGTCGTCACCGCAACCGCAGGCGCGGAGCTAAACGACGTGTCGAACGTGTAGGTGTACGGCGGACTGTTCGTCACGCCTGCAACCGTGTCCGCTCCGACTAACGCCTCGAACTCCACACCACCAATCGTCCCGTGACCTTCCTCGAACACGATGAAGCCGATCGTCTCATCGGCCCGTGACGTGTCCGTGTCCTCGGCTACCTCCTTGCCCGTCTTCAAGGCACTGGCCGACGGTGGACTCGTCCGACTGCTGCCCTGGCACCAGAAGACCGACCACAACGCATCGTTGTCGCTCATCACCTGACCGATGACCACCGGATTCGTGTAGGTCTGGCCGTAGGTCTGAGCCTCACCGACCCAGCTGTTGTTCTCGTCGGTGACCGTGGACAGGTACTTCTGGGCCTCGATGTTCACGCCATCGATCGTCCAGGTGCCTTCCTTGACAACGATGCAGCTTACGGTCTCCGTCGCGACGGCGCCGCCGGACGGATTCTGCAGATACACATCGAAGCTGGTCGACCCGACGTTGGTGACCCTGGGCACGACCGGCGTGGTGTTGTTGTTGTACTGCACCGAGCAGGCAACGACCGCGCTGGCGTACGTGTTGGTCAGAGTGACCGTCACGGGCGTGCCGCCGACGGAGAGCGAAACGGCCTCCATCTGAGCACCGCCACCGCCCGGATCGCACGTGTCGGTGCCCTCGTTGCACACGTCGCCGGGATCGCACGGATCGCCGGTCGAACTGCAGTCGGCGACCGCGTCGCAGAATTCGTCTCCGTCGCAGAAGAGCCCGTTATCCGGGCAATACGCGTCGTTGGCGATGTTGTCGCACGAGTCCGTGCCTTCATTGCAGGAATCGTCCGTGCAGCCGACACCGTCGTCGCAATCGACATCCGTACCGGCCAGGCAACCCGCACCGGCATCACACGTCTCGGCACCGTTGCAATACACGCCGTCGTCGCAGTACCCGTCATCCGGCGTGTTGTCGCACGAATCCGTGCCCTCGTTGCAGGAGTCCACGGTGCAGGCAACAGCATCGGTGCAGTCGGGTGCCGTACCCGCCTGGCAGTCGCTCACGTCGTCGCACCACTCAGCCCCGTCGCACCACTGGCCGTTGTCACAGTTGGCGTCGTTGGCCACGTTGTCACACGAATCGGTGCCTTCGTTGCACGAATCATCCGTGCACCCCACGCCGTCACTGCAGTCGACCGCGGTACCCGGAACACAGTTGCCAGCGACGCAATCCTCGACGCCGTTGCAGTATAAGCCGTCGTCGCAGTCACCCGGCACCGTGCACTCCGGTCCGGACGTCGCGGTCACGGAGATGTCATCGACGGACATGTCAGAAGTGTAGCTGCTCCCGGTCACACCTCTGAATCGAATGGTGATCGTCGTCTCGCTGTACGCGCTCAGGTCTACAACGGCCTGGTACCAGGCGTTGCCCTGGTTGCCGGACAGACTCCATACGGTGGTCCAGGCGACGCAATCCTCGGAGACCTCGACATACAGCGTTCCCATCGAGGTTCCGTACATGTGGTACCAGAAGCTCAGCTCCTCATCGCTCGTGGCGCTGAAGTCGAAGCAGGACCCCTCCAGTATGGCCGTTTTGTTCGGGTAGTTCGGGCTCGATGACTCCGTGTACACGTAGTAGGAACCGCCGTGAGCGCTGGAGGGACCCGTACTGCTGGATGGAGTCGAACCGCTTCGGCGCGTCCAGTCCATGTCATCACCTGCCACGTTGA